>NZ_JBHXRU010000077.1:0-30737 GCF_042716255.1 Streptomyces sp. NPDC058662
CGGGGTGTCCGGTGGCGCCGGGATCGCCGCCAGGGTGTCCGGCGGGGCGGCCGGGCTCGCCGGCCCGGGGGTCCGGCCGTCCATCGGGGTGGCCGGGCTCGCCAATCCGGGCGGCGGTGGGCTTGCCGGGGTGGCCGGGCGGGGGGTGTCCGGTGGCGCCGGGATCGCCGCCAGGGTGTCCGGCGGGGCGGCCGGGCTCGCCGGCCCGGGGGGCCGGGGGGTGTCCATCGCGGTGCCAGGGCTCGCCGGGACGGGCGGGGGTGGGGTTGCCGGGGTGGTCGGGGGGCGGGCGGGGTCCGGGGTGTACGGGGGCGGGGTCATCGCTGGGCCTCGTATTCCGGGGTGAGGAGGTCCGCGATGTCCAGGACGTGGTAGCCCCGCATCGAGGGGAGGCAGCTGCCCCGCACGGGCCCGATCGCCGCCGCCCAGTCGGCGGGGATCGCGCCCGCCCCCGACGTCGCGCCGGCCAGCGCGCCGGCCACCGCCGCCGTGGTGTCCGCGTCGCGCCCCATGTTCACGGCGGTGAGCACCGAGGACGAGAAGTCGCCCGCGCAGGCGGCGAACGCCCCGAACGCCAGCCCCACGGCCTCCGGTGCCAGGTCCGTCCACGGGTAGCCGCCGATGACCACCGCCGAGCGCACCGCGCGTTCCCCGCGCGGGGCGGCGGTGACCGCCCGGCGCAGGGACCGGGCCGTCCAGGAGTCCGACGGGATGACGGAGAGCGCCGCGGAGACGGCGGACGCCGGGCTGCCGCCGGCCATCGCCGCCGCCACCCCCGCCGCCACGGCCTGGCCCCCGTAGATGCCCTCGCCGTCGTGGCTGACGCAGCCGTCGATCGCGACGAGCCGCGCGGCCTCGGCGGGCCGGCCCGCCGCGAAGACCCCGAACGGCGCCGCCCGCATGGCGAGACCGTCCGACCACGCGTGCCGGTGCTGCGCCGAGATGGGGGCCGCCAGCCCCCGGCGGAGGTTCTCCAGGGTGCCGCGTTCGGAGAAGCCGGCCCCTCGGAACGGGCCCTCGTCGAGGTCCGCGATCCAGTGGTGCCAGGCCCGCTCCACGTGGGAGACGGTCAGCGCCGATCCGTGACGGGCCAGCAGCAGCCCCGAGAAGATCGCGTACTCGGTGTCGTCCGTGCCCGCCGGGTCCTCCGACACGAAGCCCTCGATCCGGCCCCATCTCGCCCGGATCTCCGACGGCTTCATGTTCTCCGCGGGGGCGCCCAACGCGTCACCCACCGCGAGTCCGAGAAGAGCGCCCCTGGCCCGTTCGAGGAGGACCTGCGGATTGCATGCAATCAGCTCCATGGCGCGCCTCTCCACTTGATGGGACTCATGATGAGCCCTTGGGGGATTTGTGCCATGGCATGTGGTTTGTCGCCTGTCGCGAAACACCCCGCGAACGCCCCCGTCACCCGGTCGCCGACCCGCAAAACCCCAGGTAAGTACGGCCTTCCTTGCTGGCGAGCGGCGGAAATCGTGCGTAGTTTCGAGGTGTTCAGGGGGAGCGGAACGCCTCACGCCGCCCGTTCGCACAAATGGGGAGTTGTCCACGCATGTCCATCATCGATCTCGAAGCGCCGCTCCATACGGCCCACCGCGACAACCACACGCACCGGGACGTCAACGGCGGCTGGCTGCGACCGGCCGTCTTCGGCGCGATGGACGGGCTCGTCTCCAACCTCGCCCTGATGACCGGTGTGGCGGGCGGCGCGGTGGCCCCGCAGACCGTCGCGATCACCGGCCTCGCGGGCCTGGCGGCCGGCGCGTTCTCGATGGCGGCCGGCGAGTACACCTCCGTCGCCTCGCAGCGCGAGCTGGTCCTGGCGGAACTTGACATAGAACGGCAGCAGCTGCGCAAGCATCCGGTGGACGAGATGGAGGAGCTCGCCGAGCTCTATGTCTCCCGCGGGGTCGAGCCGCCGCTCGCCCGCGAGGTCGCCATGCAGCTGTCCCGCGACCCCGAGCAGGCGCTGGAGATCCACGCCCGCGAGGAGCTCGGGATCGACCCCGACGACCTGCCCTCGCCCCTCGTCGCGGCCGCCTCCTCCTTCGGGTCCTTCGCGCTGGGCGCCCTGCTGCCCGTGCTGCCGTACCTGCTGGGGGCGACGTCCCTGTGGCCCGCGGTGCTGCTCGCGCTGGCCGGGCTCTTCGCCTGCGGCGCGGTCGTCGCTCGGGTCACCGCCCGGTCCTGGTGGTTCAGCGGGCTGCGCCAGCTGGTCCTGGGTGGCGCGGCCGCCGGTGTGACGTACATCCTGGGAAGCTGGATCGGTGGAGCCGTAGGCTGACCGCGCAGAGAGTGAGACACTATGCGGGACGCAGCATAAGTAGTTGGTTACTCGGCGGTTTCGATCGCATGTCCGCCGGGAATCAGACTTGGGCGCTCGGGCAATGATGCCCGCCCCGCGTCGGGACCTTCGACCGTGATCGCATCCGCACCCCGCGATCGCTTCCGTGACCGCAGAGCTGCGGTCGCACCCGTGAAACACCGCGAAGGTCCTCTCTTTCTGCCTCGTGCGGTGTCCGCATGCTGGAATGGCATATCCGCTTCGCGGGATTGTCGTCATCATGTAATCTGCACGAAATTTCGCAGAGGGCCAACGTCGTCCCTCGGCTATGCCACATATGCCACGACGACGACGGGAGAGCCGATGCGTTCCGCATCCACGCACTCCGCGACCGGCCCCAGCACCACCGCCTGGTCGCCCATGGACGGTCGCCCCGCCCAGCAGGGCATGTACGACCCGCGCAACGAGAAGGACGCCTGCGGCGTCGGATTCGTGGCGAACCTCACCGGCGAGGCCACCCACACGCTCGTTGAGCAGGCACTGACCGTATTGCGGAACCTTGAGCACCGCGGCGCGACCGGCTCCGAGCCGGACTCGGGCGACGGCGCCGGCATCCTGTCCCAGGTTCCGGACGCGTTCCTGCGCGAGGTGGCCGGTTTCGAGCTTCCCGGCCCCGGCGGCTACGCCGTCGGCATCGCCTTCCTGCCCGCCGACGGCCCCGCACAGGCCGTCGCCGTCCAGAAGATCGAGGCCATCGCCGCCGAGGAGAACCTGACCGTTCTCGGCTGGCGCGAGGTCCCCGTCACCCCGGACCTGCTCGGCAACGGCGCCCGCGCCACCATGCCCGCCTTCTCCCAGCTCTTCGTGGGCAACGGCAGCTCGGGCATCGAGCTGGACCGCAAGGCGTTCGTGCTGCGCAAGCGCGCCGAGCGCGAGGCCGGCGTCTACTTCCCGTCGCTGTCCGCGCGCACCATCGTCTACAAGGGCATGCTGACCACCGGCCAGCTGGAGCCCTTCTTCCCGGACCTGTCCGACCGCCGCTTCGCCTCGGCCGTCGCCCTGATCCACTCGCGGTTCTCGACGAACACCTTCCCGTCCTGGCCGCTCGCCCACCCGTACCGCTTCGTCGCGCACAACGGCGAGATCAACACGGTCAAGGGCAACCGCAACTGGATGAAGGCCCGCGAGTCCCAGCTGGCCTCCGAGGTCTTCGGCGAGGGCGCGCTGGAGCGGATCCTGCCGATCTGCACCCCCGACGCCTCCGACTCGGCGTCCTTCGACGAGGTCCTGGAGCTGCTCCACCTCGGCGGCCGCTCCCTCCCGCACAGCGTGCTGATGATGATCCCCGAGGCGTGGGAGAACCACACCTCGATGGACCCGGCGCGCCGCGCGTTCTACAAGTACCACTCCACGCAGATGGAGCCCTGGGACGGCCCCGCCTGCGTCACCTTCACCGACGGCACCCAGGTCGGCGCGGTCCTCGACCGCAACGGCCTGCGCCCCGGCCGCTACTGGGTCACCGACGACGGCCTCGTCGTCCTCGGCTCCGAGGTCGGCGTCCTCGACATCGACCCGGCCAAGGTCGTCCGCAAGGGCCGCCTCCAGCCCGGCAAGATGTTCCTCGTCGACACCGCCCAGAAGCGGATCATCGAGGACGACGAGATCAAGGCCGAGCTGGCCGGCGCCGCCCCGTACGCCGAATGGCTGGAGACCGGCGAGATCGAGCTGACGGACCTGCCCGAGCGGGAGCACATCGTGCACACCCACGCCTCGGTCACCCGCCGCCAGCAGACCTTCGGCTACACCGAGGAAGAACTGCGCGTCATCCTCGCGCCGATGGCCCGCACCGGCGGCGAGCCGCTCGGCTCCATGGGCACGGACTCCCCGATCGCGGCCCTGTCCGAGCGCCCCCGGCTGCTCTTCGACTACTTCACCCAGCTCTTCGCCCAGGTCACCAACCCGCCGCTGGACGCCATCCGCGAGGAGCTCGTCACCTCGCTGCTGTCCTCGCTCGGCCCGCAGGGCAACCTGCTGGAGCCGAACGCCGCGTCCTGCCGCAGTGTGACCCTGCCCTTCCCGGTGATCGACAACGATGAGCTGGCCAAGCTCATCCACGTCAACGCCGACGGCGACATGCCGGGCATGAAGGCCGCCACCCTCTCGGGCCTCTACCGGGTCTCCGGCGGTGGCGCGGCCCTGGCCGCGCGCATCGAGGAGATCCGCGGCGAGGCCGACGCGGCCATCGCCAACGGCGCCCGCCTCATCGTCCTGTCGGACCGCCACTCGGACGCCGAGCACGCGCCCATCCCGTCGCTGCTGCTCACCTCCGCCGTGCACCACCACCTCATCGCCACCAAGCAGCGCACCCAGGTGGGCCTGCTCGTCGAGGCCGGTGACGTCCGCGAGGTCCACCACGTCGCCCTGCTCATCGGCTACGGCGCGGCCGCGGTCAACCCGTACCTCGCCATGGAGTCCGTCGAGGACCTGCTGCGCGCCGGTACCTTCCTCTCCGGCCTGGAGCCGGAGCAGGCCATCAAGAACCTGATCTACGCGCTCGGCAAGGGCGTCCTGAAGGTCATGTCCAAGATGGGCATCTCCACCGTCGCCTCCTACCGCGGCGCCCAGGTCTTCGAGGCCGTCGGCCTCGACGACGAGTTCGTCGCGACCTACTTCAACGGCACCGCCACCAAGATCGGCGGCGCCGGCCTGGACGTCATCGCCAAGGAGGTGGCCGCGCGCCACACCAAGGCGTACCCGGCCTCCGGCATCGCGGCCACCCACCGCGCGCTGGAGATCGGCGGCGAGTACCAGTGGCGCCGCGAGGGCGAGCCGCACCTGTTCGACCCGGAGACGGTCTTCCGCCTCCAGCACGCCACGCGCAACCGCCGGTACGACATCTTCAAGCAGTACACGGACCGGGTGAACGAGCAGTCCGAGCGCCTGATGACGCTCCGCGGCCTGTTCGGGTTCAGGAGCGAGGGACCGGCCGCCCGCCCGTCGATCCCCCTCGACGAGGTCGAGTCGGTCGCCGACATCGTCAAGCGCTTCTCCACCGGCGCCATGTCCTACGGCTCCATCTCGCGCGAGGCCCACGAGACCCTCGCCATCGCGATGAACCAGCTGGGCGCCAAGTCCAACACCGGCGAGGGCGGCGAGGACCCGGACCGCCTGTACGACCCGGCGCGCCGCTCCTCCATCAAGCAGGTCGCCTCCGGCCGCTTCGGTGTCACCAGCGAGTACCTGGTCAACGCGGACGACATCCAGATCAAGATGGCGCAGGGCGCCAAGCCCGGCGAGGGCGGCCAGCTGCCCGGCCACAAGGTCTACCCGTGGGTCGCCAAGACCCGGCACTCCACGCCGGGTGTCGGCCTGATCTCCCCGCCGCCGCACCACGACATCTACTCCATCGAGGACCTGGCTCAGCTGATCCACGACCTCAAGAACGCCAACCCGGCCGCGCGCATCCACGTGAAGCTCGTGTCCGAGGTCGGCGTCGGCACCGTCGCCGCGGGCGTCTCCAAGGCCCACGCGGACGTCGTGCTCATCTCCGGCCACGACGGCGGTACGGGCGCCTCGCCGCTCACCTCGCTGAAGCACGCGGGCGGCCCCTGGGAGCTCGGCCTCGCCGAGACCCAGCAGACGCTGCTGCTCAACGGGCTGCGCGACCGCATCGTGGTCCAGACGGACGGCCAGCTCAAGACCGGCCGCGACGTGGTCATCGCCGCGCTGCTCGGCGCCGAGGAGTTCGGTTTCGCGACCGCGCCGCTCGTCGTCTCCGGCTGCGTCATGATGCGCGTCTGCCACCTGGACACCTGCCCGGTCGGCATCGCCACGCAGAACCCGGTCCTGCGGGAACGCTTCTCCGGCAAGGCCGAGTTCGTCGTCAACTTCTTCGAGTTCATCGCGGAGGAGGTGCGCGAGATCCTCGCCGAGCTGGGCTTCCGCACGATCGAGGAGGCCGTCGGCCACGCCGAGCTGCTCGACACCACCAAGGCCGTCGCGCACTGGAAGGCCCAGGGCCTCAACCTGGAACCCCTCTTCTACGTGCCCGAGCTGCCCGAGGGCGCGGTCCGCCACGCCCGCATCGAGCAGGAGCACGGTCTGGAGAAGGCCCTCGACAACGAGCTGATCAAGCTCGCGGCCGACGCGCTGAACGCCGCCACCGCCGAGGAGGCCCAGCCGGTCCGCGCCCGGGTCGCCATCCGCAACATCAACCGCACCGTCGGCACCATGCTCGGCCACGAGGTCACCAAGAAGTTCGGTGGCGCGGGCCTGCCCGACGACACGATCGACCTGACCTTCACCGGGTCGGCCGGCCAGTCCTTCGGCGCCTTCCTCCCGCGCGGCATCACCCTGCGCCTGGAGGGCGATGCCAACGACTACGTCGGCAAGGGCCTCTCCGGCGGCCGCGTCGTGGTCCGACCGGACCGCGGCGCCGACCACCTCGCCGAGTACTCCACCATCGCCGGCAACACCATCGGCTACGGCGCGACCGGCGGCGAGATGTTCCTGCGCGGCCGCACCGGCGAGCGCTTCTGCGTCCGCAACTCCGGCGCGCTGGTCGTCTCGGAGGGCGTGGGCGACCACGGCTGCGAGTACATGACCGGCGGCACGGCCGTCGTCCTGGGCGAGACGGGCCGCAACTTCGCGGCCGGCATGTCGGGCGGCGTCGCGTACGTCGTCGACCTCGACCGCAACAACGTGAACTCAGGCAACGCGGAGGCCGTCGAGGCCCTCACCGACGCCGACAAGCTGTGGCTGCACGACGTGGTGCGCCGCCACGAGGAGGAGACCGGCTCGACCGTGGCCGCGAAGCTCCTGGCCGACTGGGCCGTCTCGGTGGACCGCTTCAGCAAGATCATCCCGACCACGTACAAGGCAGTGCTCGCCGCCAAGGACGCCGCCGAGCTGGCCGGACTCTCGGAGTCCGAGACCACCGAGAAGATGATGGAGGCGGCGACCAATGGCTGACCCGAAGGGCTTCCTCACCACCCCGCGCGAGACCGCCTGCTCCCGTCCCGTCGCCGACCGGCTGCAGGACTGGAACGAGGTCTACGTCCCGGGCTCGCTGCTCCCGATCATCAGCAAGCAGGCCGGCCGCTGCATGGACTGCGGCATCCCGTTCTGCCACAACGGGTGCCCGCTCGGGAACCTGATCCCGGAGTGGAACGACTTCGCGTACCGCGAGGACTGGTCGGCCGCCTCCGAGCGCCTGCACGCCACGAACAACTTCCCGGAGTTCACGGGCCGCCTGTGCCCGGCTCCGTGCGAGTCGGCGTGCGTACTCGGCATCAACCAGCCGGCCGTGACGATCAAGAACGTCGAAGTCTCGATCATCGACAAGGCCTGGGACCACGGCAACGTCACCCCGCAACCGCCGGAGCGCCTGTCCGGCAAGACCGCCGCCGTCATCGGCTCCGGACCGGCGGGCCTCGCCGCGGCCCAGCAGCTGACCCGGGCGGGGCACACCGTGGTGGTGTACGAGCGCGCCGACCGCGTCGGCGGCCTGCTGCGCTACGGCATCCCCGAGTTCAAGATGGAGAAGGTGCACATCAACCGCCGCATCGAGCAGATGCGCGCGGAGGGCACCAAGTTCCGTACCGGCATCGAGGTCGGCCGCGACATCACCGCCACCGACCTGCGCAAGCGGTTCGACGCGGTGGTCATCGCGGCGGGGGCCACGGTCTCCCGCGACCTCCCGGTCCCGGGCCGCGACCTGAACGGCATCCACTTCGCGATGGAGTACCTGCCGCTCGCCAACAAGGTCCAGGAGGGCGACTTCATGGCGCCCCCCGTCACGGCCGAGGGCAAGCACGTGGTCGTCATCGGCGGCGGCGACACCGGCGCGGACTGCGTGGGCACCGCCCACCGCCAGGGCGCGGCCTCGGTCACGCAGCTGGAGATCATGCCGAAGCCGTCCGAGGACCGCCCCACCGGGCAGCCGTGGCCGACGTTCCCCATGCTGTACAAGGTCACCTCGGCGCACGAGGAGGGCGGCGAGCGGGTCTACTCCGTCTCCACCACCCACTTCGAGGGCGACGAGGACGGCAACGTCAAGGCCCTGCACCTGATCGAGGTCGAGTTCGTCGACGGCAAGCTCGTCCAGAAGGCCGGCACCGAGCGCGTCCTCCCGGCGCAGTTGGTCACCCTGGCGATGGGCTTCACGGGCACGGACCAGGAGAACGGTCTGGTCCAGCAGTTCGGCCTGGCGCTGGACGCCCGCGGCAACATCGAGCGCGACGCCTCCTACGCGACCAACGTCGACGGCGTCTTCGTCGCCGGCGACGCGGGCCGCGGCCAGTCGCTCATCGTGTGGGCCATCGCGGAGGGCCGCTCGGCCGCCCGCGGCGTGGACCGCTTCCTCACGGGCACGAGCGCCCTCCCGTACCCGGTCAAGCCGACGGACCGCTCCCTGACCGTCTAACGGCCGCACCCCCGCCCCCTCGTGGGGCGGGACCTCCGCCCCACGAGGGGGCGGGACCCCTCATACGGTCCGTACAACGGCGTACGGAACTCTGACGCAGCGCCCGCCATGTCCCCGACCAGGGATGGCGGGCGCTGTGGCGTTCGCGGTCAGGACTCCGGCGCGAACTCGTACCGCAGCTCGTACAGGTGACCGGCCTTCACCATGACCGTGGCCTCGATGGGCCGGTCGTGGTCGCCGTACACCGCGCCTCCTCGGTCCAAGCCTCCGTGGCCCCGGTGGCCCGCGGCGCCAGATACGGCATCGACGTGCTGGTCCAGGCCGTTCCGCTCATGATGCCCCCACGCTTCCGCTTCCCCTTCCCTCCGCGCCACGTCGGCGCCGCTACTCCGGCTGGACGACCGTGGCGCCCCAGCGGAGGGACGGGGTCGAGGTGGTTACGCGGGCGGTGAAGCCGCCGGTCAGGGCGGTGCCCAGGGGGGTCGTGACGCGTGTCGGGGTGGCGTCGGGGCAGGTGACCGTGAAGGGGGCGGGGTCGCGGTCCGGGTGGTTGTCGAGGTGGAAGGCGACCTCGATGCTGCCGCCGCCCGCGCAGCCGAAGGTGATGAAGGTGTCCAGGCGGGCGGACAGGCCGCCCGAGACGAAGCCGCTGGAGCCGGTCATCCCGGGTATCCAGATCAGTCCGTCGGGCCCCGGGTAATCGACGACGTCCTCGTCCGCCGCGGCCCCGGCCGGGCCCGCCGCCGCGAGTGTCAGCGTGAGCGCCGCGGCCAGTGCGGTGACCGCCGCGCCCCTGCCGCGCCGCCCCGGTACGTGCTTCCTCATGTGGTCCCCCCGCAGTGCTTCGTCCCGGTTGCCCCGGCTCCCCTCACGGTAACCGGGGGCACTGACAGGCCCGCTCCGCTCGCTCAGCGGTCCTCGCGGGGTGGTTCGTCGTCGTTGCCGCGGCGCAGGGTGCGCAGGCCGTGGCCCGGGGTCCACGACCGCACCACCAGGTCGTCCCCGTCCACCCCGACGCGGACCACCTCCGTCAGGTCGGCGTGGAAGAGGTGGAAGGGGTGCGGGGTGTCCGCCTCCTCCGCGTACCGGTGCAGCTCGGGCGGGTCGACGATCTCCACCGCCCGCCCCGAGATCCGCACGTCCCCGTCCGGCATCGTCTCGCCGGCGCCCGGATTGGTGTGCAGCGCGAAACGCGCGTCGCGCTGGAGGTCCCTGGCCTTCATCGAGCCCGCCATCATGCCGAGCCACAGCTCCCCGCCGCGGATCTCCACGTTCAGGCCGGTCACCCGCGGGGAGCCGTCCTTGCGGAGGGTGGCCAGGACGTGGTGCGGGTACTGCGCGAAGCGGGCCTGTACCGCCGCCGCGAACTCCGGTTCCGCCGACTCGAACGCTGCCCAGTTGTTCCTCGTCATGGGTCCATCAAAGCGCGGTGGACCGGCGCCCGCCACGCTGCGGGCGCCCCGGCGCGCCTCAGCCCCGTACGATCCCCGCGTCCCGCGCGGCGGCCAGCCAGGACGGGAACTCCCCGAGCAGCCGGTCGTACAGCTCCGCGTCCGGTACGGTGCGCGGGTCCTCGCCCGCGTGGAAGTACCCCGCGTTGTCCACCACGCGCCGGGAGGGCACGGGCAGTTCGTCGAGGCGGCGCAGGAAGTCGAACTGCGTGCTGCGCGTGTTGCCGAAGCCGATGAACTGCCAGAAGAGCGGCAGCCGGGCCGCCTTGCACAGGTATCGCTCCGCCGCGAGCTTGTTCACCGGTCCGCCGTCCGTCTGGAAGACGACCAGGGCCGGGGCCGTGGATCCCGAGTCGAGATAGTGGTCGATCACCGCGTCCATCGCCGCGTGGTAGGCCGTCTTCCCCATGTGCCCGAGCCGGGAGGCGATCTCGGCGACCCGTCCCGCATGCCCCGCGAGGGGGATCTCCGCCACCGCGTCGACCTCGGTGGAGAAGAACACCACCGGGACGCGTGCGTCGTCGTCCAGGTGCGCCGACAGCCCCAGCACCCGGTCGGCGAGGGCCTGCACGCTGCCGTCCCGGTAGTACGGGCGCATCGACCCGGAGTAGTCCAGGACCAGGTACACCACGGCCCGCCCGCCCTCCAGACCGTACTTGCGCAGGGAGACGCCGGCGCTCTTGTACAGGTTCACGAGCGCCGGGGCGGATTCCTCGACCTTGCGGAGACTGATGGCACTGGCCGTCATGGGCCAGAGGGTACGGCAGCTCGCGCCGCCGCGCCGGACAGTTCGCCGATGTCCGCCCCCATCGCGGCCGCCCGCGCGTCGCGGGCCCGCAGCACGTCCGCCCGGCACGCCGCGGGGGCGCCCCACGCGTCGCGCAGCGGGCGGGCCTTGCGCAGCCACAGGGAGAGGTCCAACTCCTCGGTGTAGCCGACCGCGCCGTGCAGCTGGAGCGCCGACATCGCCGCCCGGTAGCAGGATTCCCCCGCCGTCAGCTTCGCCGCCGCCACGTCGCCCGGGTCCAGGGTCAGCGCCGCCGCCCGCACCAGCGGCCGGGCGAACTCCAGCCCCAGCAGGGTGTCGGCCAACCGGTGCTTGACCGCCTGGAAGGCGCCGATCGGCGTCCCGAACTGGGTGCGCTGCTTCGCGTACGCCACGGTGCGCGCCAGCAGTGCCTCACCCGCGCCCAGGCACTGCGCCGCGGTGAGCAGCCGGGCCCGCAGTGCCGCCGCCCCGGCGGCCGCGGTCACCCGGGGCCCCGCCGCCAGCAGTTCGCCGCCGGGTCCGGGGCGCGACAGCCGCCGGGCGGGGTCCGTCGAGCGCGCCGGCGGGCCGTCCGGGGCCGGGGCCAGGCGCAGTTCGCCCGCCTCCGACACCGTGAAGCAGTACGCGGCCGCGTCCGCGTCCAGGGCGTACGGGCCGCCGCCGGGCACGGTCAGCGTCGCGGTGGCCCCGCCCGACGCCAGGGCCGGCAGGAACCGCCCGGCCGGCCCGCCCTCGCCCCGCTCCGCCAGCTCCGTCAGCAGCGCCGCCACGGCCGCCGTCTCGACGACGGGCCCCGGCACCCCGGCCCGGCCCAGCTCCACGAAGCCGAGGCACAGCTCCGGGACGAGGACGCCCAGGCCCCCGTACGCCTCCGGCACGGCCAGCGCGGGCAGGCCGGTCCGCGCCACCTCGGCCCACAGCGCCCGACCCGGCTCGAAGGCGCCGCCCGACCAGGCCCGTACGGCCGCGGGGACGTCGGCAGAGCCCAGCAGGGAGCGCAGGGTGCGGGCGAAGTCCGCCTGTTCGTCGGTCGGCAGGAAGCGCATCAGCGGCGGCCCTTCGGGAGGCCGAGCAGCCGCTCGGCGATGATGTCGCGCTGGATCTCGTTGGTCCCCGCGTAGATCGGTCCGGCCAGCGAGAAGACCCACGGCTCGGCCCACTCCCCGTCGGCGAGCTCCGCGTCCGGGCCCAGCAGGTCCAGGGCGCTCTCGTGCAGGGCGATGTCGTACTCCGACCAGAACACCTTGTTGAGGCTGGACTCGGCGCCGATCGTGGCGCCCGCGGCGAAGCGGGAGGCGTTGGCCCAGGTGAACAGCTCGTAGGCGCGCGCGCCCACCACCGCGTCCGCCACCCGGTCGCGCAGCGCGGTGTCCGCCGGGTCGCCGGCCGTCCGCCACAGGGCGGCGAGGCGGTCCGCCGCCGCGAGGAACCGGCCGGGGGAGCGGAGCGTGAGCCCGCGTTCGTTGCCGGTGGTCGACATCGCGATCCGCCAGCCCTGCCCCGGCTCCCCGATCACGTCCTCGTCCGGTACGAAGACCCGGTCCAGGAAGAGTTCCGCGAAGGCCGGCTTGCCGTCGAGGCGGCCGATGGGCCGCACCGTCACCCCCGGCGCCCGCAGGTCGAACATCAGGTACGTCAGCCCCTGGTGCGGCCGCGCGGCCCCCGGCTCCGTCCGGAAGATGCCGAAGGCCCGGTCGGCGAAGGCGGCCCGCGAGGACCAGGTCTTCTGCCCGGACAGCAGCCAGCCGCCCTCGGTGCGGGTGGCCCGGGACCTCAGGGACGCGAGGTCGGAGCCGGCCTCCGGCTCCGACCAGGCCTGCGCCCAGACCACGGAGCCGGCGGCCATCGGCGGCAGGATCCGCGCCCGCTGCTCGGCCGTCCCGTGGTCGAGGAGCGTCGGCGCGAGCAGGCTGATGCCGTTCTGCGCGACCCGGCCCGGCGCGCCCGCCGTCCAGTACTCCTCCTCGAAGACCAGCCACCGCACGATGTCTGCGCCCCGGCCCCCGTACTCCCGCGGCCAGCTCACCGCGGACCAGCGGTCCGCCGCCAGGACCGCCTCCCACGCCCGGTGCGCCGCGAACCCCTCCTCCGTCTCCAGCGACGGGAGCGGGGCGGGCGGCACGTGGGCGGCGAGCCAGGCGCGCGCCTCGTCCCGGAACGCCTCCACCTCCGCCGTCTGGGTCAGATCCATCAGGTGTTCGCCTCCGTCGGACCGGCTTCCCTAACAACTGTTTGGTAGGTTAACGTACGGCCATGAGCAGCGTCGAGCAGTTCGCACCCCGGGAGGTACGGACGTGAACGCACCCGAGTACACCGCGGGCCACGGCCTGCTGGACGGCCGCACGGCCGTCGTCACCGCCGCCGCCGGGGCCGGGATCGGCGGGGCCACCGCCCGCCGCTTCCTGGAGGAGGGCGCCCGCGTCGTCCTCGGCGACGCCCACACCCGCCGGCTCAAGGAGACCGAGGACGCCCTCGCCGCCGAGTTCGGCGCGGACCGCGTCGCGTCCCTGCCCTGCGACGTCACCGACGAGGACCAGGTCCGAGCCCTGTTCGCGCTGGCGGAACACATCCACGGCCGCCTCGACATCGTCGTCAACAACGCCGGCCTCGGCGGCACCGCCGCCCTCGTCGACATGACCGACGACCAGTGGTCCAAGGTCCTCGACGTCACCCTGGGCGGCACCTTCCGCTGCACCCGCGCCGCACTGCGCTCCTTCCGGGAGTCCGGCGCCGGCGGAGTCGTCGTCAACAACGCCTCCGTGGTCGGCTGGCGCGCCCAGACCGGCCAGGCCCACTACGCGGCCGCCAAGGCCGGGGTGATGGCCCTGACCCGCTGCGCCGCCCTGGAGGCAGCCGAGTTCGGCGTACGGGTCAACGCGGTCGCCCCGAGCCTGGCCATGCACCCGCACCTGGCGAAGGTCACCAGCGAGGAACTCCTCGCCGAACTGACCGCCCGCGAGGCCTTCGGCCGCCACGCCGAACCCTGGGAGGTCGCCAACGTCATCGTCTTCCTGGCCAGCGGCTACTCGTCGTACATGACGGGCGAGACCGTCTCGGTCAGCAGCCAGCACGCCTAAGGGCTGGCCCGTGATCCCCGGCGGGCGCGCGACGACAGCTACGGCACCTCGCTGCGTTGTCGGATCGCCCGCATACACCCGGTATGAGGACGACCCTCCGCCTTGCGATGCACCGCATCTGACGCCGCGCGCTGATCCACCGGGGATCACGGGACAGCCCTTGGCGCCAGAATGGGGCCCGTGCCAACGAACGAACCGAGAGCCAAGAAGAAGCCGCAGGTGACCGCGTCACCCGAGCGGCGCCGGGAACTCCTCGACACCGCCGCGGAGGTCTTCGCCGCCCAGGGCTACAACGCCACCACCGTCCGCAAGATCGCCGACGCCGCGGGCATGCTCGCCGGCAGCCTCTACTACCACTTCGATTCCAAGGAATCGATGCTCGACGAGATCCTCACCGCCTTCCTGACCGAGCTGTGGCAGGGCTACGACACCGTCCTCGCCGCCGGCCTCGGCCCCCGGGAGACCATCGAGGCCCTCGTCACCGAGTCCTTCCGCGAGATCGACCGGCACCGCGCCGCCGTCGCCATCTACCAGAAGGAGTCCCGGCACCTCCGCGCCCAGCCCCGCTTCCACTACCTCTCCGACTCGCAGCAGAAGTTCGAGAAGGCCTGGCTCGGCACGCTGGAGCGCGGCGTCGCCGCCCGGGTCTTCCGCGCCGACCTCGACATCCGCCTCACCTACCGCTTCGTGCGCGACACGGTGTGGGTGGCGGCGTCCTGGTACCGGCCCGGCGGACAGCACAGCCCCGAAGAGATCGCCCGCCAATACCTGTCGATGGTGCTGGACGGAATCGCCGTACGCACCTGACCGACCAGAGGAGTCCCGATGCCCGAGGCCTACATCGTCGACGCGGTACGCACCCCCGTGGGGCGCCGGGGCGGCGGCCTGTCCGCCGTCCACCCGGCCGACCTCGGCGCGCACGTCCTCGCAGCCCTGGTCGAGCGCTCCGGGGTGGACCCGGCCGCCGTGGAGGACGTGGTGTTCGGCTGCCTGGACACGGTCGGCCCGCAGGCCGGGGACATCGCCCGGACGGCCTGGCTGGCGGCGGGCCTCCCGGAGGAGGTGCCGGGCGTCACCGTCGACCGCCAGTGCGGATCCTCCCAGCAGGCGGTGCACTTCGCGGCCCAGGGCGTGCTCTCCGGCACCCAGGACCTGGTGGTCGCGGGCGGCACCCAGAACATGTCCATGGTCCCCATCGCCTTCGCCTCCCGGCAGGCCGCCGAGCCCCTCGGCCTGACGGAGGGCCCCTACGCGGGCAGCGCCGGCTGGCGCGCCCGGTACGGCGACGCGCCCGTCAACCAGTTCCACGGGGCGCAGCTGATCGCCGAGAAGTGGGGCATCTCCCGGCGGGACATGGAGGAATTCGCCCTGCGGTCGCACCAGCGGGCCGTCCGGGCGATCGACGAGGGCCGCTTCCAGCGGGAGACAGCGGCATACGGCGAGGTCACGGCGGACGAGGGCCCGCGCCGGGACACCACGCTGGAGAAGATGGCGGGGCTGAGGCCCGTCGTCGAGGGCGGCACCATCACGGCCGCCGTCTCCTCCCAGGTATCCGACGGCGCGGCGGCCCTGCTGCTCGCCTCCGAACGGGCCGTCCGCGAGCACGGCCTGCGCCCCCGGGCCCGTATCCACCACCTCTCGGTACGGGGCGAGGACCCCATCCGCATGCTGTCCGCGCCGATTCCGGCCACCGCGTACGCGCTCAAGAAGACCGGCATGTCCCTCGCCGACATCGACCTGGTGGAGATCAACGAGGCCTTCGCCCCCGTGGTCCTGGCCTGGCTCAAGGAGACCGGGGCCGACCCGGAGCGGGTCAACGTCAACGGCGGCGCCATCGCCCTGGGCCACCCGCTGGGGGCCACCGGCGTGAAGCTGATGACCACCCTCCTCCACGAACTGGAGCGCACCGGCGGCCGCTACGGCCTGCAGACCATGTGCGAGGGCGGCGGCCAGGCGAACGTGACGATCATCGAGCGGCTGTAGCCGGCTCCCGCCGCGGGGCGCCGCCCGGCACGGGGGCGCCGCCCGCGTCCACCCCCCGGCCGCCGTCAGCCGTTCGGACGAATCCG
Organism: Streptomyces sp. NPDC058662; assembly: GCF_042716255.1. NCBI lineage: Bacteria > Bacillati > Actinomycetota > Actinomycetes > Kitasatosporales > Streptomycetaceae > Streptomyces > Streptomyces sp. NPDC058662. Next base: position 16,075 of record NZ_JBHXRU010000077.1, read on the forward strand.
CGCCCCGGAGCCCGGCGGGGCGGGCCCTCCGGAGCCGCTCGCCGCCCGGTCGTAGGGGGCGGCCGACGGCGTGCCGCCATCCCGTGCGACGCAGGTCACAGCCTTGTGGTGACATCGCCGCGCCGAGGTGTGCTAGCTTAGAGCTCGTTGCAGTTGTGGTACCCATGAACTTTATGTGCGCCTGACGGGACTGATCCTCAGGCGCTTTTATTGTTTTGCCGGAATCTCCGGATGGGGCCCTTTGCCGCCTATTCAGGAGATTCAAAATGGCACTTGGCACCGTGAAGTGGTTCAACTCGGAAAAGGGCTTCGGCTTCATCGAGCAGGACGGTGGCGGCCCGGACGTCTTCGCCCACTACTCGAACATCGCCACCCAGGGCTTCCGTGAGCTCCAGGAGGGCCAGCGCGTGTCCTTCGACGTCACCCAGGGCCAGAAGGGCCCCCAGGCGGAGAACATCCTCCCCGCCAACTAAGTACGTCAGCACGCCGGGGTCCGCACCGTAAGGTGCGGACCCCGGCTTGTCTGCTGTCTCGACCTTGTAGTACCAGTACCTGCCGGTTTCAGGAGGGCATTTCCGCATGACCAGCTCCAGCTCCGCACGACCCAGCCGCCGCCCCACCCGGGGTCGAGGTGCGGCCCAGGGACGTCCGAAGGCTGGCGCGGGACGGCAGAAGTCCGCCCCCGTTGCCCGGCCCCAAGAATTCACCATGCCCGAACCGCTGGCCCCGGCGCTCCCGCCGGTCGCCGCGTTCGAGGACATGGGCATGCCCGAGGCGCTGCTGAAGACCCTCGCCGCCCAGGGCGTCACCGAGCCGTTCCCGATCCAGGCCGCGACGCTGCCGAACTCGCTCGCCGGCCGCGACCTGCTCGGCCGCGGCCGCACCGGATCCGGCAAGACCCTCGCCTTCGGCCTGGCGCTCCTGGCCCGCACCGCCGGCCGCCGCGCGCAGCCGAAGTCGCCCCTCGCGCTGGTCCTCGTACCGACCCGCGAGCTCGCGCAGCAGGTCACCGACGCGCTGACCCCGTACGCCACGTCCGTCAATCTGCGGATCGCGACCGTCGTCGGCGGCATGTCGATCAACCGGCAGTCCGGCGCCCTGCGCCGCGGCTCCGAGGTGCTCGTCGCCACCCCCGGCCGCCTCAAGGACCTCATCGACCGCGGTGACGCCGACCTCTCGCAGGTCGCGATCACCGTCCTCGACGAGGCCGACCAGATGACCGACATGGGCTTCATGCCGCAGGTCACCGCCCTGCTCAAGCAGGTCGCGGCCGGCGGCCAGACGATGCTCTTCTCGGCGACCCTCGACAAGAACATCGACAAGCTCGTCAAGATGTTCCTCACCGACCCGGTCGGCCACTCCGTCGACCCGTCGGCCGGCGCGGTCACCACGATGGAGCACCACGTCCTGTACGTCATGGACGAGACCGACAAGAAGGCCGTGGCGACGCGTATAGCCGCTCGCGACGGCCGGGTGATCATGTTCGTCGACACCAAGCGCGGGGTCGACCGCATGGTCAAGAAGCTCCTCGCGGACGGCGTCCGCGCCTCCGGCCTGCACGGCGGCCGCTCGCAGCCGCAGCGCAACCGCACCCTCGACTGGTTCAAGACGGGTGAGGTCACCGCGCTCGTGGCGACGAACGTCGCCGCCCGCGGCATCCACATCGACGACCTCGACCTCGTCGTCAACGTGGACCCGCCCAGCGACCACAAGGACTACCTGCACCGGGGCGGCCGTACCGCCCGGGCCGGCGAGTCCGGCAGCGTGGTCACCCTGGTGCTGCCCGACCAGAAGCGCGACATGACCCGTCTGATGTCGGACGCCGGGATCTCCCCGCGCACCGCGCAGATCAAGTCCTCCGACGCGGAACTGGCCCGGCTGACCGGCGCCAAGGAGCCCTCGGGCATCCCGGTGGTGCTGGAGGTGCCGCAGCCGACCCCGGCGAAGCAGGGCTCCGCCGCGAAGTCCGGCTCGGGCGCCGGCGGCGGACGACGCCGCTCGGGCGCTCCGCGCACCGGCGCCGCCTCCGGCGCGGCTCCGGCCGCCGCCGGACGCGGACGCCGCTCCGGTGGCAGCGCCGGCGGCCAGACCCCGTCCTCCGGTTCGGGCCAGGCCCGACGCGGCCAGGGTGCCGCGGCGAACGGCTCCGGCGAGCGCGGCCGACGCACCGGGGGCGGCGCCTCCGGCGGCGCCGCCGCGGCGTCCGCCCGCAGCCGTGTCGGCAGCCCCGGCCAGGGGCGCCGCCGCTCCGTCTGACCGCGGCCGGGCCCCTGGACCGCCCGACCGCACCTGAACGCCCGCCACGCCGGGCAGCGCGCACCGCGCTGCCCGGCGCTGTCGCGTCCGGACCCGTACGGCGGACCCGTACGCCGGACCCGTACGGCGGGCCACTACGGTGTGCGCTAGCGGACCATCCGGCTCTGGAGCTTCGCCAGAGTGCGCAGGTCCAACCCCAGGCCGTCGGTGAGGTAGCCGTAGAAGCCGCCGTAGTCGGCCTCCATCCGCGCCGTCGCGGCGTCCAGGTAGTCCTGGCGCACCTCCTGCAGCGGGATCAGCAGGTCCGGGTTCTGCATCCGGCCGGACTGCTTGAGGCCGGCCCGCACCTGCGCGTCGTGGGCCGCGCGGAAGGTGTTGGACGCCAGGTAGTCGCCCTCGGCGGCGGCCTCGGGGACGGCCAGGGCCCGCAGCAGTACGTACGTCATCCAGCCGGTCCGGTCCTTGCCGGACGTGCAGTGGTATAGGACCGGGCCCTGGGCGCCGTCCGCGATCTCCCGCAGGGTCTGCGCGAAGCTCGCCCGGTTCTCGGGGCTGGTCACGAAGGTGCGGTAGATGTCGCGCATGTAGGCCTCGGCGCGGCCGACCGCCGAGCATCTGCTCCTGCTTCACGGGATCGCCGCTGGAGATGGCGCCGACCAGCGTCCCGAACAGGCCCAGGTCGCTGACCGGCCGCGGGGTGGGGGTGAGCCCCGCGGGCAGCCGGTCGGGACCGTCGTACTGGAGCTCCATCGGGATGCGGAAGTCGACGACCCTCCCGAGGCCCAGGGCGGACACGGCGGCGACGTCCGCCGCGGTCAGCTTGCTCAGGGCGTCCGAACGGTAGACGAGTCCCTGGCGGACCCTGCCGCCGGTGTACGTGCGGTAGCCGCCGACGTCGCGGACGTTGACGGCGCCCTGGAGGGGGATGTGGCGGATCGTCTCCGCCGCGGGGTGGTGACGGACCTGGTGCCGGGCGCCGGGTCCGGCTCCGGTGGCCGGCGCGGCGTACGCGGCGGCGGGAAGGGCGGCGGCGAGGGCGGCGGCGAGGACCGCCGTCGCCAGGCGGAGGCGTGCACGGCTCATCTTGCGACTCCTGTAGCGGAGGAGGCGGATCACCCTGGTGGTGGCAGGGCGCCGAGCGAGTGCGGATCGTGGCCGGCGGGCGGCGGGTGCGGATCGTGGCCGGCGGGGGGCTGGTGCGGGTCGTGGTGCAGGCGGTGGTGCGGGCCGTGGTGCAGGCCGTGGTGCGGGTCGTGCGCGGCGTACGGGTCCTGGAGGCGGTCCAGGACGGCGGCCGCCTCGGCCATCACGCGGGTCACGAGCTCCGCGCAGGACGGCAGGTCGTCGATCACCCCCGCGATCTGGCCCGATGCCATGACGCCGAGGTCCGTACGGCCCTCGACCATGGACGCCCTGAGGAGCATGGGGGTGTTCGCGGCGAGCAGGACCTGGCTCCAGGACAGGTCCTTGCCGTGCTTCATCGCCAGGCCGTCCCGCACCATCTGCGGCCAGGTCAGCCCCGACAGCTTCCGCAAGCCCGCCGCGTGGCGGACCGCCCGGACCAGGGCCCGGGCGCGGCCCGCCCGCTCCAGGGAGTCGACCAGCTCGGTGCGGAGCATGCGGTGCGGCAGCCCGTCGACGGCCGTGGTGACCGTGACGTCCTTGACGGAGGCCGCCAGGTACCGGGCCTTGACGGCGTCCGGGACGGTGGAGTCGGAGGTCAGCAGGAAGCGGGTGCCCATCGCGATGCCCGCGGCCCCGTACGCCAGCGCCGCGACCAGCCCGCGCCCGTCACCGAAGCCGCCCGCCGCGATCACCGGGATGTCCACGGCGTCGACGACCTGCGGCAGCAGTACGGTGGTGGCCACGTCCCCGGTGTGCCCGCCGCCCTCACCGCCCTGCACGATCACCGCGTCCGCACCCCAGGCGGCCACCTTCTCCGCGTGCCGGCGGGCGCCGACCGAGGGGATGACGACCACCCCCGCGTCCTTGAGCCGGACGATCAGCTCCCGGGAGGGCGCCAGGGCGAACGAGGCGACCCGGACCCCCTCGTCGATGATCAACTGCGCTCGGGCGGCGGCGTCCCCGGCGTCCGCCCGCAGGTTCACCCCGAACGGAGTACCCGGCGCGGTGCGGGACTTGACCTCGCGCACCGCGCGGCGCAGCTGCTCCAGGCTCATCGTGGCCGAGGCCAGGATCCCGAGCGCCCCCGCGCCGGCGGCGGCCGACACCAGGCGCGGTCCCGCGACCCAGCCCATGCCCGTCTGCACGAGGGGGTGCTCGACCCCGACCAGTTCGGTGAAGGCCGTCCTCACCGGCTCACCCCCGCACTTCGCGCTCGCGCAGGCCCCGGGGGTCGATGACCTCCCGGATCAGGCGCAGCTCCTCGCCGGTCGGCTCCCGGGTGCACGGGACCTCGTCGGCGACGGCCGGCGCGAACGCGGTGGCCGCCAGGACCTGCTCGACCGTCACCCCGGGGTGGACCGACACCAGGCGCATCGAGCGGTCGGGCCCGGTGAAGTCGAAGACCCCCAGGTCGCTGACGACCCGGGGCAGGCGGTGGTAGCGCGTCACCCCGGCCGCCTCGGCCCGGTCGTAGCCGACGCCGCTGACCATGTCGACGCGCTCGACGAAGACCCGGGTGGAGTGGCGGGGCACCCAGTAGCTGACCGGGTTGTTCAGTGTGTTCACGGGGGCGCCGCGCACGCCCAGCAGCTGGCGGTCGGGCCGCTCCCAGGCCCCGATGCAGGAGATGTTCTGGTTGCCGAAGCGGTCGATCTGGCCGGCGCCCATCATGACGTGCCGGCGTCCCCCGGTGACCATGGTGAGGTGGCGCCGGTACGGGAGCCAGCCCTCGACCTCCCCGGCCGGACCGACCAGCATGGCCTCTCCGTCGGTCAGCAGCAGGTCGGGGGAGAAGGTCCGCTTCGCGAGCCGGGCCCCGAGGGAGGGGATCAGGCCCATCGGGCTGGCGAGGACCTCGCCGTCGCCGCGCCAGGCCTCGGCGCAGGCGATCACGCAGTACTCGGCGCGGGAGACGGGCGCGCCCGCGGATCCGGCGGCGGGCGGCGGTGCGGGAGGGGTCGTCACTGCTGCTCCTCGTGCCAGGTCCGGACGGCGGACTGGTAGTCGTGCTCGCTCGCGCCGGAGAGGAAGCGGGCGGCGAACTCGGGCCAGGGGGTGCTGGCGTACAGCTTCTGGAAGGCCTCGTCCCGGTCGTGGTCGGGCACGCAGGAGGTGAAGTGGGCGCCGTTGGGGGCCTCGACGACCCCGGTGACGCAGTGGCGGCTGACGAGGAGGGACTGCGGGGGGCCCGCCTTGGCGAACTCGGCGCTCTCCACGAGCTGTTCGCAGGACACGTAGGCGGCGTCGGCGGCCTCGCAGAACAGGTCGTCGAAGTACGGGTCGGGGCCCAGGTACTGCGCGTTGCCCAGCCGGTCGGCGCGGTTGAGGTGGACCAGCGCCGCGTCCATGCGCAGCGCCGGTACGGCGACGAACTCCTCGCGGTCCTCGTAGGGCGAGGTGACGGTCCGCAGCTCGGGGTTGACCCGCATGACGTCGGAGCCGAGGCCGGCCCGGACCGGGAGGAAGGGCAGCCGGTTGGCGGCGGCGTGCAGGCCCCACATGAACATGGCCTCGTCGAGCTCGGTGAGGGCGAAGGCGGCGCGTTCGCGGGCGGCCCGGAAGTGGGGTTCCAGCGCGATGGAGTCCAGTGTGGCGAACGGGGCGACGAGCCGGCGGATGCGGCCGGCGGCGGCCAGCAGCCCGACGTCGGGCCCGCCGTACGAGACCACGGTGAGATCGGTGATCTCGGAACGGAGCAGTGCCCGCACCAGGGCCATGGGCTTGCGGCGCGAGCCCCAGCCGCCGATGCCGACGGTCATACCGCTGCGCAACTGCCCGACCACCTCTTCGGGGGTCATGGTCTTGTCGGTCATGCGGTGGCTCCCTTCCCGAAGGAGTCGCGGACCCGACCGGCCGCTCCGCTGAGGTTGGCCTCGAAGGTGAAGCCCTGCTCGAAGCGGTAGCTGCGGCGGACGTCGACGGGGTCGATGCCGTTGATCGCGGCCTTGGCCAGCCGGATCAGGGAGCCGTCCTTGCGCGCGATCTCCGCGGCCAGCTCCAGCGCCGCCGGGCGCAGCCCGGCGGGCGGCACCACCTTCCAGACCGAGCCGTGGGCGTGCAGCTCGGCGGCGGTCGCGGTGCGCGAGGTGTAGTAGAGGGTGCGCATCAGGTGCTGCGGGACCAGCCGGGCCAGGTGGGTGGCGGCGCCGAGCGCGCCCCGGTCGAGCTCCGGCAGGCCGAAGGTCGCGTCGTCGGCGGCGATGACGGCGTCGGCGTTGCCGACGAGGCCGATGCCGCCGCCCAGGCAGAACCCGTTCACCGCCGCCACCACCGGCACCTCGCACTCGTAGACGGCGGCGAAGGCCTCGTAGCAGCCCCGGTTGGCGCCGAGGAGCGCGGCGTGGCCGGGGTCGCGCTGCATCTCCTTGATGTCGACGCCGGCGTTGAAGCCGCGTCCCTCGGCGGCCAGGACCACGCACCGGACACCGGGGTCGCGGCCGGCCGCGCGCAGGGCGTCGGCGAGGTCGTACCAGCCCCGCACGGGGAGCGCGTTGACGGGCGGGAAGTCGACGGTGACGAGGGCGACGCCCTTGTCCGGGCTGGAGGTGGAGACACCCATGACAGGATCAGCTACCTTTCCACCAAACATTTGTTAGGTGAGGAAGGTAGCAGCCGATGGAGCTCGACGGGAGGGTTGTCGTCGTCACCGGCGGAACCAGGGGCGTCGGTGCCGGGATCGCCCGGTCGTTCCTCGCGGCCGGGGCGCGCGTGGCCGTATGCGCGCGGCGGCCGCCGGAGCGGCCGGTCGCGGAGGGCGGCCGCGAGGCGGCCTTCACTCCGGTCGACCTGCGCGACCCCGGCGCCGTACGGGAGTACTTCGATGCCGTCGCCGGCCGGTACGGGCGCCTGGACTGCCTGGTCAACAACGCGGGCGGCACCCCCTACCGACTGCTGGGCGAGGGGGAGGCGCAGCGCCACGCCAGGGTCGTGGAGCTGAACCTGCTGGCGCCGATGACCGCTTCGCTGGCGGCCCGTCCCTGGCTGCGGCGGACGGGGGGCTCGGTGGTGATGATCGGCAGCGTCAGCGGGACCCGGCCCTCGCCGGGCACGGCGGCGTACGGGGCGGCCAAGGCGGGGCTGGAGAACCTGGCCCGCTCCATGGCCGTGGAGTGGGCGCCGCAGGTCCGGGTGAACTCCCTGGTCCTGGGCATGGTGCGGACCGAACTGGCCCACCTGCACTACGGGGACGCCGAGGGCGTCGCGGCCGTCGGCGCGACCGTACCGCTGGGGCGGCTGGCCGAACCCTCGGACGTGGGGGACGCGGCTGTGTTCCTGGCCTCCGACCGGGCGGCGTACATCACCGGGGCGAGCCTGCTGGTGCACGGGGGCGGGGAGCGCCCGGTGTTCCTGGATGCGGCAACTGTCAACAAGGAGGGCTGAGATGGCCGGTATCGCAGAGGGTCGGGTCGTGGTCGTGACGGGCGCGGGACGGGGCCTGGGGCGGGCCCACGCGCTGGCCTTCGCCGAGGCGGGGGCGAAGGTCGTCGTGAACGACCTGGGGGTGGGGCTGGACGGACTGCCGGGGCCGGACGGCCCCGCCGCCCGGGTCGTCGCGGAGATCCGGGAGCGGGGCGGCGAGGCGGTGGCGCACGGCGGCGACATCGCGACGGGGGAGGGGGCGTCCTCCCTGGTGGAGTGCGCGGTCTCGGCGTTCGGGCGGCTGGACACCCTCGTCAACAACGCGGGCTTCCTGCGCGACCGGATGCTGGTCAACCTGGACGAGGACGACTGGGACGCGGTCATGCGGGTCCACCTCAAGGGGCACTTCCTGCCCCTGCGGTCGGCGGCGGCGTGGTGGCGGGCGCAGGCGAAGGCGGGCCGGCCGGTGGCGGCCCGGGTGGTCAACACCTCCTCGGGGGCCGGGCTGCTGGGCTCCGTCGGCCAGGGCAACTACAGCGCGGCCAAGGCGGGCATCCTCGGCCTCACCCTGGTCTCGGCCGCGGAGATGGGCCGGTACGGGGTCCAGGTCAACGCGATCGCTCCCGCGGCGCGGACCCGGATGACGGAGCAGGCCTTCGCGCGGACCATGGCCGCGCCGCCGGAGGGGGCCTTCGACGCGATGGCGCCGGAGAACATCTCCCCGCTGGTGGTGTGGCTGGGCTCGGACGCCTCCGAGGGGGTCACGGGCCGGGTCTTCGAGGCGGAGGGCGGTCGCATCACCGTGATGGAGGGCTGGCGGCCGGGGCCCACCGCCGACCGCGGGGCGCGCTGGACCCCCGCGGAGGCGGGGGAGGCGGCGGTGAAACTCCTGTCCGAGGCCCGGGCCCCGCTGCCGGTGTACGGCGGCCGCTGACGGGCGGGCGGGGCGGGGCCGCGGTCGGGGGTGCTGCGCGGCGGGGCGGCGGTACGCGGCTGGGGTTCGCGGCGCGGGGTGCTGCGCGGTGGGGCCGCGGGCCGGGGGTGCTGCGCGGCGGGGCGGACGGGGTTGGGTGCGGCGGTCGCGAGGGTTCCGGTCATCTCCGCGCCCGGCGTGGTCCGCCGCGGGAGGGGCCGGGTACGGCAGCGGGGCTGATGGGCGGCGCTCCGCGGAGGCGGGCGCCCTCGTGGAATTCGGCCAGGGAATGCGGCCGAGGACCGTTGGCCGTATCCGGTCCTTCCCGCTCCGTTGCGGCTGTGGTGGCATGTGCATGCCGAAACACCGAATTCACCACCGGTCGCACGGATGGAGAAAAAAGGATGTCGCTCCGCAGATTGACGGTCGGTGCGGCGGTCGTGGCCCTCTCGGCCGTGACCGCGCCCGTCCAGGCCGACACAGTGCACACACCGCCCGGAAGAATTACCGTCGACGTCGTCGCGGTCAACGGATCGGGCTGCCCCCAGGGCACCGCGGAGGTCGCCACCGCCTCCGACAACACGGCCTTCACCGTCACGTACAGCAGCTACCTCGCCCAGACGGGAGCCGGCTCCGGCGGTACCGAATTCCGCAAGAACTGCCAGCTCGCGCTGCGGATCCACGTCCCCCAGGGGTTCACGTACGCCATCGCCCGCGCCGACTACCGGGGCTTCGCGCACCTGCAGCGCGGGGCCTTCGGCCAGGAGCGGGCGAACTACTACTTCCAGGGCGAGGCCCAGACCGCCCGCACCACCCACCAGTTCAACGGCCCGTACAGCGACAACTGGCAGGCGAGCGACCGCACCGAGTACGCCGACTTGGTCTGGGCGCCCTGCGGCGAGGAGCGCAACCTCAACGTCAACACCGAACTGCGCGTCTACGCCGGGACCTCGAACCCGCAGGCCCTGAGCTTCATGAGCATGGACTCGACCGACGGCAGCGTCAGCACCGTCTATCACTTCGAGTGGAAGGAATGCCCCGCGGGTTGATCCGGCATGCGCGCACGCACCCGACTCACGGTCAGGAGTGACAACGATGTCCCCCTCCCTGTCCCGCACCCTGCTCGCCGGCGCGGTAACCGCCGTGCTGCTGGCCGCGGCCGTACCCGCGGCCGTCGCCGGCCCCGTCCCGCCCCCGATCACCGCGCCGCCCGACAAGATCGTGATCGAGCTCGCCACGGTGAACGGATCCGGCTGCCGCGAGGGCACCGCCGAAGTGGCGGTGGCCCCGGACAACACCGCTTTCACGGTCACCTACAGCGAATACCTCGCGCAGGTCGGCCCGGGCGCCCCGCCGACGGCCTTCCGCAAGAACTGCCAGCTCAATCTCCGCGTGCACGTCCCCTCGGGATTCACCTACGCGATCGTCCAGGCGGATTACCGGGGATTCGCCTTCCTGCAGCCGGGCGCGTGGGGCCAGGAGCGCGCGAGTTACTACTTCCAGGGAATGCCGCAGACCTCGCAGCGGACCCATCAGTTCAACGGTCCGTTCAATGACAATTGGCAGGCATCCGACCGAACGGAGTACGCCGATCTCGTCTGGGCGCCGTGCGGGGAGAAGCGCAATTTCAACATCAACACCGAACTGCGCGTGAACGCCGGCACGTCCAACCCGCAGACGGCCACCAGTTTCATGGCCATGGACTCCACCGACGCCAGTGTCAGCACGCTGTACCACCTCGCGTGGCAGGTGTGCCCCGACCGGTAGGCCCGACCGGTACGCCCGGCCGGTAGGGCCCGGTCGTCGACCGCCGTCGGCATCCTCGCGGCGAGCCGTGCCCGCGGCGAATTTGCCCGCATGGAACGGCAGTCCCGCGCCGCGTACGGAAACAGGCCCCGGGCCCGGCCCCCTGGCGAGGGGTCGGGTCCGGGGCCTGCTCGGTGCGTTGGGGTATCAGTACCCGCCCCGGCCACCTGTTGAACCGCGGCAGGCCCCCGGATGTTGGAGTGGTGCGTTCCGGTCTCGGGGATCGGGCACACTCTGTGCATGAGCCGTGCTGACGTGATCGGGCCGGCGGTGGTCGTCGCGGCCACCTTGGTCTGGTTCCTGGTCGAGATGATCCGCCACCCCCGCAACCCCGGCGGGGACGACAACGACGGCACGGCGGACGAGGTCTGACCGGCCCTGACGGGGGCTGCCGCCTCCGGTGCGGTCCGGGCTCAGGACAGCTTGCCGCCGTAGTCCGGCAGCTTGACGGTGCGTTCGGCGTGGCCGCCGACGAGGTCGCTCTCCTTGTTCCCGATGTTCGCGATGATCGTGTAGCCGCGTGCCTCGATCTCCGCGCGCTTGCCCGTCTTGTAGGTGCTGACCTCGTGGAAGAGGTCGGGCAGGTCGCGGACGTACAGGCCCGAGACCGGGTAGCCGACCGCCTTCAGGTTGCGCTCCGTGAGGGAGTGGATGATCCCGGGGCGGGCGGTGACGAAGAAGACGGCCACCCCGCGCTCGTCCGCGTACCGGGTCAGCTCGCGGACCTTGGAGATCGCCGGGGTCGGGAACGTCCAGAACCAGTGGAAGTCCGTCTCCAGCGAGGTGTTGTCGATGTCGAGGACGATCGCGGGACGCTCCCCGGCCGGCGAGGCGGCGATCCGCTGCTCGATGCCGGGGCGGGCGGCGTCCACGGCCGCGGCGACGTCCCGCTGCCACATGCCGTAGTCGATGCCGAGGATCGCCGCGTTGCCGCCGGGCGCGGACGCGGTGGCGACCGCCGTGGCCGAGACGGAGCTGCGGGCCGGGCTCGGCGCGGGGGCGCCGGACGGTGCCGCCTCGGCGGCCGCGGCCGGGACCAGCAGGAGGACGGCGGCCGCGACGGCGGCTCCGGCGGCGGCGGTTCGGCTCGTGCGGCGGGTGGACGTGCGGCGGGTGATGCGCATGGGGGGCGCTCCTCGGACCGGGGGATTGGCATGTACGCGTTCAGATTCGGCCTCTCCCGACGCCCTGTCTACTGGTCGGTAGGAAACTTTTCGTAGCCGCGCGGTGAATCCGCCGGGCGGACGCTACGTGGCGCACTCCAGCACCGTGCGGCACAGCCCGCACCGGGCGCGGACCGGGCCGCGCACCGGGAGCCGCAGGCGCTGCGCGCACACCGGGCACGGGAAACTGACGCGCAGTCCGGTCCCGTCGCGCTCGAAGCGGTACGCCGGCCCGCTGCCGCTGCCGCTGCCGCTGCCGCTGCTCCGGCCGCCGTGCGCCCTCCCGCCCCCGTTCCCTGTCCCGATCCAGCCCCCGCCCCCGTACCCCGTACCGCCCCCGCCCTCACTCGCCCGGCCCGGCCCCGGCCCCCGTTCGGCCGCCGCGCGCCGGTCCCTGGCGTACCGCGTGCGCTCCCACCAACCGGCGGCCGCCATCGGGGCCCGGCGCAGGTCCCGCTCCGCCAGGGCGCGCCCGCGTACGTAGGCCTCGTACGCCTGCGGGCTGGTGAACCAGGCGGACGGGTCCTCGCCGAACAGGGCGGCGCGCTTGGCGAGGACGTAGCCGAACTCCTCCGGGGTGAGGTACCCGAACCTCTGGTGGGTGAGCGCGTCCTCCCGGTAGGCGTCGAGCAGCAGCCAGCCCGCCCCCAGGTAGGCGGCGGCGGTGTCGGTGAGGATCTCGTTCTCCGCGGTGGTCAGGAAGCGCAGATCCAGCCGGTGCAGCAGGACGTGCGCGACCTCGTGGGCCAGCGCCGCCGCCAGGTCCCGGCGGTGGACCCGGAAGCGGTCGCTGACCTCGACGAAGTACTCCGGGCCGGCGCCCAGCTCCACGGTGGCTGCCTGCTCCATCGGCCGGAAGCACACCACGACGCGCGCCTGCGGCAGGCGCAGGGCGCGCACCATCGCCGAGGCCACCCGCTGCGCGCCCAGGTGGAGGTCGTCGGCCGCGTCGAAGGCGGCGTCGGCGGGGGCGAAGCTCGCGCCGTAGGCGCGGACGCCGTCCGCCGACAGTCGCCGGTGCAGCGCCGTGAGGGCGGCGCGCACGGTGGCCAGGTGCGGAAACCCGTGCTCCACCGGGCTGCCGCGCCCGCCGTTGTCCGTCATGGGGCCGCCTCCGCCGCAATCCCTTCCGCGGCTGGCCGGGGATGGCCGAAAACACCGTCTTGATGTCCGCCATACATCGGTTGTGTCATGGACCCGTCATTCACCCAATGGCACGCACAGCCCAACCCCCCACGAAAGGCAGTGTGTTGACTGTGAGCACCCTCACGCGATACATGAAGCGCGCCCTCGCCGCGGGCGCGGTCGCCCTCGCGGCCGTCAGCCTCCAGCCCGGCACCGCCAGCGCCGGCCCCGCCCCCGTCGTCGGCGGAACGCGCGCCGCCCAGGGCGAGTTCCCGTTCATGGTCCGCCTCTCCATGGGCTGCGGCGGCTCCCTCCTGACCCCGCAGATCGTCCTCACCGCCGCCCACTGTGTGAACGGCTCCGGCAACAACACCTCCATCACCGCCACCGCCGGAGTCGTCGACCTCAACAGCGCCTCCGCCATCAAGGTCAAGTCCACCAAGGTCCTGCGCGCACCCGGTTACAACGGCAAGGGCAAGGACTGGGCCCTGATCAAGCTCGCCCGCCCCATCAACCTGCCCACCCTCAACATCGCCGAGACCAAGGCCTACGACAACGGCACCTTCACCGTCGCCGGCTGGGGCGCCACCCGCGAGGGCGGCGGCCAGCAGCGCTACCTCATGAAGGCCACCGTCCCCTTCGTCTCCGACGCCAGCTGCCAGAGCGCGTACGGCAGCGACCTCGTCCCGAGCGAGGAGATCTGCGCCGGCTACAACCAGGGCGGCGTCGACACCTGCCAGGGCGACTCCGGCGGCCCGATGTTCCGCCGCGACAACGCCAACGCCTGGATCCAGGTCGGCATAGTCAGCTGGGGCGAGGGCTGCGCCCGCGCCGGCTACCCCGGCGTCTACACCGAGGTGTCCACCTTCGCCGCCGCGATCAAGAGCGCGGCGGCCACGCTGTAGTACCCCCCGCGGTACCCCCTCGTCCTTCCGGCCGGGCCCGATCCGGCCGGAGGGGCGAGGCCCCGCACGCCGGACGCCCGTAGGCTCGCCGCCCCCGCGAGGCCGGAACCCCGCCGCCCCCGCACCGCGGCAGTTGCCCGACGGCTCCCGCTGCGGTTGCGGGCCGAAGCGCGCGACCGTCCCATGCGAAGGATCCGCCGGGGAACAGGACACCGGCAGCGGACGACAGTGGGGCAGGCGGCGCATGGCGATCAGAGTGGTCATCGCGGACGACCAGGACATGGTCAGGACCGGATTCAGGATGATCCTCGAAAGCCGGCCGGACATCGAGGTCGTCGCCGACGTGGCCGACGGCGAGGCCGCGCTCGCCGCCGTGGCCGAGCACCGCCCGGACGTCCTGCTCCTCGACATCCGCATGCCGAAACTCGACGGCCTCGAAGTCACCCGCCACCTGTCCGGCCCGGACGGACCACGCATCGTCATCGTCACCACCTTCGACCTCGACGAGTACGTCCACGCGGCGCTCCACGGCGGAGCGTCCGGCTTCCTCCTGAAGGACGCCAGTCCGGCCATGCTGGTTGAAGCGGTACGGGCGGCAGCCGTCGGGGACTCGCTCGTCTCACCCGCCATCACCGTGCGGCTGCTGCGCGAGCCGGCCCCCCGGAGCCCGGCACCGGCTGCCGCGCGGCGCCCCGCCGAGCCGCTCACCGACCGCGAACGCGACGTCGTACGGTGTCTGGCGCGCGGGCTCACCAACAACGAGATCGCCGGGGAGCTCTTCGTCTCGCTGTCCACCGTGAAGACCCACCTGGCCAACGTGCAGGCCAAACTCGACGCCCGCAACCGCGTCGAGATCGCCGCCTGGGCCTGTGTGAGCGGCCTCGCCGCCGCCACGGCGTGACGCCGCACCCCCACCCGCCCGCACCGCCACCGTCCCCGGCCCGGGCGGCCCCAGCCGGGCCGCGCACACGGCCCGCCGCCGTCCTCGGCCCCGGTGGTCCCCGCCGGGGC
>NZ_JBHXRU010000078.1:0-30508 GCF_042716255.1 Streptomyces sp. NPDC058662
GCGGTACGTCCAGTACGAGCCGTGGTCCGCCGTCTTGCGATGCACCGCACCGGACACCGCGACCCGGCAAACCTTTCCGGCCACGGCACTAGAGAGGCGCCCACGACCCGCCCAACAGGCCGTACCTCGGCGAAATCCGCGGGGACGGCCCCCGCGGAGGACCCGCCCCCGCCCTCCGGACCCAGCACCTTAAGGTGTCCCTCATGCCCAGCGTCCTGGTCGTGGAAGACGACCCCAGCATCCGCCAGTCACTCATCGAGGTACTGGCGGAGCACGGGTACGCCGTACGGAGCGCGGGGGACGGGTTCGGCGCGCTGCGCGAGGTCACCCAAGTGCACCTCGACGCGGTGGTCCTCGACCTCGGGCTGCCCGACCTGGACGGGGCCGACGCCCTGCGCATGATCCGCGGCATCTCATCCGTCCCGGTCCTGGTGGCCACCGCCCGCGACGACGAGACCGAGATCATCCGACTCCTCAACGCGGGCGCCGACGACTACCTCGTCAAGCCCTTCTCCGGAGGCCAGCTCATCGCCCGCCTCTCGGCCGTCCTTCGCCGCACCAGCCACGCTTCCCCCGCGCACGCGGCCGCGGGCCCGGGAGCGTCGCAGGCGGCCGAACCGCTGCGCCCGGCGACGGTCGGTGAACTCGCCGTGGACCCGGGCGCGCGCACCGCGTACCTCGCCGGACGTGAACTGCGCCTCACCCGCAGGGAGTTCGACCTGCTGGCCTTCCTGGCGCACCACACCGGCCAGGTCGTCTCCAAACGGCGCCTGCTGACCGAGGTCTGGCGCGAGCCGTATGTCGACGACCAGACGGTCGACGTGCACCTGTCCTCCCTGCGCCGCAAGCTCGGCGAACGGGCCGCGGCCCCCCGCTACCTGCTGACCGTCCGCGGCGTCGGCATCAAACTCGTGGCACCGCGGTGAGACGCTCGCTGGCCGGCGTGGCGCTCGCGGTGACGTCCATGGTCGCCCTCTCCTTCCTGATACCGCTCGCAGCGCTGGTGATGTCGCTGGTCAAGGAGCAGAGCGTCACCGCCGCCGAACAGCGGGCGGCCGCCCTGGCCCCCGTTCTCACGCTCACCACCGACCGGGCCGCACTCCGCGAATCCGCCGCCGGCCTCGACGCGACCGAGCACCTGGTCATCCACCTGCCGGACGCCCAGACCCTCGGCCGCACCCAGGCCCCCGCCGCTCTGCTCGAACGGGCCCGGCGGGGCCGCGAGTCCATCTCCCAGCAGATTTCGAGCGGTTGGATCTGCCTGCAGCCCGTGGTCCTGCCGGGCGACCGGGTCGCGGTCATCGAGAACTTCGTCCCCGAGGAGGAGCTGTCACGCGGGGTCAAGGCCTCGTGGGCGGTGATGGCGCTGCTCGCCGTGGGCCTCATCGGAGGTTCCGTACTGGTCGCCGACCGCCTCGGCGCGAAGGTCGTCAGATCGTCCAAGAATCTCGCGCAGGCCTCGCGCGCGCTGGGCGAGGGCGACCTGGACACCCGCGTCGACCCGGGGGGCCCCAAGGAACTGCGCGACGCGGGCGTCGCCTTCAACGCCATGGCGCACCGGATGACCGAGCTGCTCGCCGTCGAACGCGAACTCGTCGCCGACCTCTCCCACCGGCTCCGCACCCCGCTGACCGCCCTGCACCTCGCGTCGGAACGGATGGCGGGCACCCCGGAGTCGGCCCGGGTCGAGGCCGCCGTGGACGCGCTGGAGACGGAACTCCACGCCATCATCACCGCGGCGCGCACCCCCCTCGCCGTGGGCCCCATGGGACAGGGCCTGCTGGGCAACGAGGCCGGTACGCACCGGCACACAGCCGTCGCGGGCCCCTCGGACCCCCGCTGCGAGGCCGCGGACGTCATCCGGCGCCGCACCGCCTTCTGGGCGGTCCTCGCGGAACAGCAGGAACGGCTCTGCTCCCTGACGATCACCCAGGAGCCGACGGCCGTCAGCCTCAGCGACGACGACGTCGCGGCCGTCGTCGACGCCCTCATCGGCAACGTCTTCCGCCACACCGCTCCTGGAACGCCGTTCGGTGTGCACGTCGTACGCACCGCCCAGGCCGTGGAACTGGTCGTCGAGGACGCCGGCCCCGGCATCCCGGAGCCGGACCGGGCCCTCTCCCGGGGCGGCAGCACCGGCTCCTCCGGCCTGGGCCTCGACATCGCCCGCCGGGCCGCGGCGGTCACCCGCGGTTCGATGCGTATCGCGCGGGGTCCCCGCGGGGGCGCGCACATCACCGTCGTCTTCGCCCTCGCCCCGCCCCTCCCGTCCCAGCGCGGACCGCGCGCCTCCCGCCGCAGGCCGGTCTGGCCCCTCAAGCGCTGACCCCGCGCACGCACTTCGGTGCGGGCGGTGCCGGTGGCGCTGTCGGGGGCGTGCGCGGGGACGCGGGTGCCGCGGTACGCATCCCGCGCGCCCCCGTACGGATCTGGTGAGGCCGGCCGGGGGCTGCGTAGGGTTGGGCTCGCCGGATGGGGGGCCGTCCGGCGTCGGCCGTGCAACCGGGGGGTGGGCCGTGGGCCGAACGAAGGCGGAGCCGTACGCGGCGGAGGAAGACCTCGTCAGGGAGATCGCGCGCGAGGTCGTGGAGCGGGTGGCACCGCATGAGCTGGTGCTCTTCCACGCCGAGAGCACGGCCTACTTCCGGGATCCGCGCAAGGCGTTGAAGGCGGCGCGCAAACGGGCTGCCGCGAAGCCGAAGGACGAGCGGTTCGGCTTCGGGAGCGGTGAGCTGATCGACCTGGCGACCCCGATCGTGCTGGCGATGGTCGAGACCGGCCTGGTCACCGTGGGCGCGCACCTGATGCTGACGACAGTGGAGCGCGGCGCGGGCTCGCTACGCCCCTTCCTGCGGAGGGTGCTGCGGCGCCCGGACCCGGCCGAGGGCGGGGGACCGGCCGGCCAAGGGGGCGCCGCCGCCGGGGCGGAAGCATCCGGGGCGGAAGCGGCCGGGGTGGAAGCGGCCGGGGTGGAAGCGGCCGGGGCCGGCACGGCGGACGGCTCCGCGGACGGTGCGGCCGACACGGACGACGCTGCCCGTGCTGCCGACGTGGCCCGTACGGACGGCGTCGTTGCTACGGGCGGCGTGGCCCCTGCGGACGGCGCGGCCGGAGCGGTGGACGCGGCCGGAGCGGTGGAGGGCTCCGCCCCGCCCGCCTCCGCCCCGCCCGCCTCCGCCCCGCCCGCCGGAAGGGCCGCGGCGCTGCCGCCCGACGTCATCGCGGCCGTACGGCAGGCGGTGTACGAACAGGCCCTGCGGCTCGGCGTCGACGAGGACGGCTCCCGACTGCTGGCCGACGCGGTGATCGGCGCCCTCACCGCATAGCCGAGCCCGCCCACCACCCCTCGGGGGTTTGCGATGCCGACGCCTGCCACGCCCGCGGTCCCCTCCCCGGCGGCCGCCCCGTACCCGTCCGGGCTGCCCGCCGGGACGACCTTCCGGTTCCTCCTGCTGATCACCGCGCTGCTGGGCGCGTCCGTCTTCGCCTACAACACCGCCTACCTCGCCTTCGCACCCGGCGCGGGCCGGGCACGGTCGGTCTACCAGCGGTGCGCCTCCGCCGCCGGCCCGACGGGAGACGACAGCCCGGCCGCGTACTTCCTCGACTCCTTCCTCGCCTGCACCGGGGAGTACGAGCGCGCGAAGGCTCCGTGGGTACTGGCCGGGGTCCTCCTCCTCATGGGCCTCGCCGCGCTCCTGTACTGGGCGGACCCCAAGGTGCACGTACGCAGGCACGACCTGGCCCCCTTCGCCCCGGAAGCGGACGCCGAACACGCGGCCCTCATGAGCCGCCTGCACGAGCTGGTGGCCGAGGCGGGCCTGCGGCGGCCGCCCCGCTTCCTCATGCGCCGGTCCTCGGCCGCCGTCACGGCTCATGCCTTCGGGCGCGCGGGCCGCTACGCCGTCTCCCTCGACGCGGGGCTCGTCACCCGGTTCCGAGCGGATCCCGCCCGCTTCCGCGTCCTGGTGCTGCACGAGCTGGCGCACCTGCGCAACCGGGACACCGACATCGAGTGCCTCACCCGGTCGTTGACCCACGCCTTCCTTCCGCTGGGCGTGCTCCCCATGGCCGCCGGTCTGATCGGCACGGCGCCCCAGGACGCGCTGGGCGTCGGGGTACGCGCCGCGGTCCTACTGGGCCTTGTCCTCCTGACCTCGCAGGCCGTGGTGCGCGCGCGGGAGTACGGCGCGGACGTGCGCGCGGCCTCCTGGGACGGCGTCCGCGACGACCTGCTCGCCGCGATCGCGGCGACGGACGGCCGCCGGCCGTGGTGGAAGGGGCCGCGGCGCATGCACCCCACCGCTGAGCAGCGGATCCGGATGGTGGAGCACCCGGAGCGACTGTTCCGGATCGGATTCTGGGAGTGCTGCGCGGCCGGACTGGCCGCCATGAGCGCGGCCGGCGGATTCCAGATCCTGTGGTGGCTCACAGCCCACGAGGGCGACCCGCTGCACAGCCGGTGGGCGGCGGCGCTGGTGGTCTCCCCGGCCGTCGCGGCCGTCATCGGCCTCGGGGCGTGGCGTGCGGCCGGCCGACGAGACCTCACCCCCGGGGACACCGTGCTCCCCGCACTCGGCCTCGCGGTGGGACTCGTACTCGGCCGGCCCCTCGCAGTGGACAGCGCGGTGGGGGAGGCCCCGCCCCTGCCGCTGTCGTCCGCCGGCGCGACAGCCGCCCTCTGGTCGCTGTCCCTGGCCGTGGCGCTCGTCGCCTTCGCCTGGTGGACGCGTCGGAGCGCGGCGGCCTGGGGCGCCCCGGCCGTACCGCGGCGCGGGGTGTGGGCGGCCGGCTGGGCAGGTGCCTCACTGATCCTCTCGGTCGTGATCGCGTCGTGGATGGTCCTCACCGACACGGCGGGCTGGCTGGGCACCGTGGGAGAGGGAGTCCGCGCCGACCACGGCGCCGTGGCGCGGGTGGCGCCGGCGGGACCGTACTGGCTCTGGGCGGCCGTCCACCATCCGCTGCTCCTGCGCTTCGCCCAGTGGACCCCGGTGGTCCTGGCGCTCGTCGTGGTGTGGGCGGTGCCGCTCGCCGCGCGGCTGCGGTCCGCCCCGCGAGCGGCGGGTGGGCACGGGACCGCGGCCGGGGGCAGGGGTGCCTGGCCCTTCGTGGTGGCCGCGGCCTGCCTGGCCGCCACCGCGGCCTTCGGCGTCGGCACCCTCCTCTTCCGCCTCATGATCCACTCCGGTATGCCCGAGAGGACCCACACGATGGACGGCTTCCTGCAGGCCTTCACGCACGGAAACCTGGTCGCCGCCATGCTCGCGCAGGGCCTCGTGGCGCTCGCCACGGCGGGCCTGCTCGTACGGCGGCACGGGCGCGCGGCCGCGCTCTACGGGCTCGTGGCCGCCTTCCTCACCGGGTGCCTGGTGACGGCCGCCTTCTTCGGCGGTGTACTGGCCGGCGGCTGCGTCGAGGCGCTCGCTCTGCGCCCCGCCGCGTGCGGCGGGGTCTCGCTGCCCCTCGTACGCAACACCCTGCTGCGGATCCTGGTCGGAGGCACCGCGTGCTCGCTGATCGCGGTCGCGGCGGGAGCCCTGGTCCTGGCTGTACGCGGGCGGGTCCGTCCACCGTCCCCGCCGCGTCCGCCGTCCCCGCCGCGGCCGATGAGCGGGGCGGCGTCCGAAGGCAGGTTCACCGCGCGCCGGGTAGGGCTGACGGCGCTGCTCCTGGCGGGAAGCGTGACGGTGTTCGCCTGCACCACGGACACCACCGACCGGACGTTCGGCCCTCCGGCCGGCGGGCTCGAAGAGGTCCGCTCCGCCTGCCGGCAGTACGACGAACTGCTGGGCTCCCTGGACGCCCTCACCACCGCCGAGGTGCACACCCGGCTGGACGAGGCGAGCCAGTCGGCCGTCCGGGGCGGGGAACCACAGCTGGCGCTCGCCTTCATGGAGCATTTCAAAGCAGCCCTGGAAGGCGATTCAGCGGAATTCGAAACCCAGGGGGAACGCATCAACCGGATGTGCGGTACCGCCGGGGTCGTTCTGGTGAACCTGCCCTGAGCCTGCCGCCCTCCGTCTTTCCCGGACCGGTCCTGAAACCGGCCCGGGGAAAACATCCGCTCGGCGGCTCAGGGGTCACCCCCGGTCTGCCGCACATAGCTCACGCCGTCGAGTACCAGATTTTCGAACGTATAGCCGTAACCGGCATCGAATTCGCTCACCGACCACCGCGCGAACCTGATGGGCCCGCCCGGCACGTACAGCGCCATGGATGAATTGCCCACCAGAGCGGGTCCGGTCAGGACCCGGCCGTTGTTGTAGCGCAGAACGACGTACCCGTCGGCGGTGAACACGATCCGCGCGAGCTGCGCGGAGTCCTTGTTGTCCCCGTCCCACTCGCCGACCAGCGCGGGAGGAACGTAGCCCTTGGGCAGAACCGGAGCGCGCGGGGCGGGCGGCGGGGAAGCGGCGGGCGCTGGAACGGGCGACCGTACGCCGGGAGGCGCCGCGGATTCCGTGGCCGGCCCGGGCGAGGGATCGGCTCCGGGCACCTCGTGCGTGGGCGTGGGCGTGAACCCGGGCGGCTCGGAGTCGATATCCGTATACGGTTCTCCGCATCCCGTCGCGAGCGCGGCCACACAGATCGCCGCGACAGCGGTCCGCTTGAACAGCATCCCCATGGGCATCGATTCCCCCGGCTTTTGAGCGGTGCGACGGATGCGGTGCGGTGCGACGTCGGCGATTTCGCGATGCGCGGACGTGAATCCCTGAGAGCGTACTGCCGCCGGAATTCCTCCGGAAGGGGAATCCCGGTAATTGCCTTCTTCCGGGGTGCGGGAAGGCGCCGCGGTGGCGGCCGTAGCCGGTTCGGACTGCGCGTACTACCTCTGCGGCCCCGGGCGCTGATGACGCCGGCACGTCGGAGGGCCGTACGCCACCGTCAGCTGATGTCCTCGTCCTGCCGGTGCGCCGGGGCCGCCGGAACCCCCGCGTGCGTGCAGACGACGTCGGTGGTGGGGGCGAGGGTGCGGCGCAGCAGGTCGCGCGTGGTGGGCCGCAGGCTCGGGGCGCAGCGCCAGGTGATGCCCGGGTGGCGGGACCGCAGGTGCGACAGGGCGCGGGTGCCGAGCCCGGCGGAGTGGAGCTCGTCGTCGATGTCGATGCCGGTGATCACGCCTTCGGCGCAGGCGCCGCAGGTGCGGTAGTGGACCTGGCCGACGACCCTGCGGATGTGG
The DNA here is from genome assembly GCF_042716255.1 of Streptomyces sp. NPDC058662. NCBI lineage: Bacteria > Bacillati > Actinomycetota > Actinomycetes > Kitasatosporales > Streptomycetaceae > Streptomyces > Streptomyces sp. NPDC058662. The sequence goes on from NZ_JBHXRU010000078.1 coordinate 7,184, forward strand.
ACCAGGAGGAGCCGCTCCTCCTCGGGGCCGGGATCGCCGGGGATGTGGGTGGAGAGGAACTCGATATCGCGGTAGGCGAAGAGCTTGCGGCGCAGCCGCCTGATCAACCCGCCGCGGCGCCGGTGCCTCGCCACTCGGGGGGAGGCCTCCGCTTCACGGTCGGAACGGGGACGGAAGAGGGCGCTCGTCGGACGTGCGTGTTCTCCGGACATGAAGCCCGTGTACCCAGCAGGCGACAGCTGACCCCGGGGGCCGTTCCCCGGGCGTGTCCGGCGCCGGTCAGAGGGCAGGACTGGGTCCGGGCCGGCCGGTCGTGAAGGTGGTGACGACGGTTTTGCCCCCGCGGTGGAAGCGGACGTCCGTCCTGTCGGCCAGGGAGTTGGTCAGGCGCCAGCCGAAGCCGCCCGGCGCGGCCGGCGCCCAGGGGCGCTGGCGCGGTCGGCGGGGGGAGCGGTCGGACACTTCGACGGTGACGGTGCCGGGCCGGGCGGTGATCTGGAACTCGGTGACGCCGCCGCCGTGGCGCCGGGCGTTGGAGATCAGCTCACTCACCACGACCAGCACGTCCTCCATCCTGTCCGCGGCGGCGCCCACCTGGGACAGGATGCGACGGGCCATGTCCCGCGCCTGCCCACAGCTCACGTCCCCGGGCGGCCCGGGCTTGATGCGGTAGGACTCCTCGGAGGTCATATCTGGCGGTTTCCCCGGCTCGCGGGCCGTAAGCGGCCGCACGAGAAGTGCTGGTCCGTTCGGGCGAACGCCTGGGGGTGCCCCGAGGCGCCCCGGCCGCCGCCCGCCGTCACGTTTCTGCGGTGAATCGCTGCCGCCGGGCGGGTGAGCGCGCCGGCAACCCTTCCGGACCGGGCCGCCGGGCGCGCTACAACACCTCGCGTGATCAGGAACCTGCTGCGGAGTGTGCCCGCGCTCCTTCTCGTACTCATTCCCTTCCTCGCGCCCCCCGCTTCCGCCGTCGGCGGCCGGTCGGCGGCGTGGGACGGCCCCGACCCGATCGTCTTCGTCCACGGCTGGAACTCCGACGGCTCCGTCTGGGAGACCATGGCCGGACGCTTCCGGGCCGACGGCCGGCCGGCCGACCACCTCGACCAGTGGACCTACGACGCCACCCAGTCCAACGTCACGACCGCCGCGCGGCTCGCGGAAGAGATCGAGCGCGTACTGGCCGCCACGGGCGCCGAGCGGGTCGACATCGTCACGCATTCGATGGGCGGCCTGTCCTCCCGCTACTACCTCAAGAACCTGGGCGGCACAGCCCAGGTCGATGCGTGGGTCTCCCTCGCGGGACCCAACCACGGCACCGAGACGGCCCGTTGGTGCGGCGGCGACCCGTGCGCCGAGATGCGACCGGGGTCCGCCTTCCTCAACGCCCTCAACGCGGACGACGAGACACCCGGCTCCCCCCGCTACGCCACCTGGGGCTCACCGTGCGACAGCGTCATCAGTCCCAGGAGCAGCGTCGCCCTCTCCGGGGCCGGCAACATCACGACCGCCTGCCTCGGCCACAGTGAACTGAAGACCGACCCGGCGGTCTACGCCGAGGTCAAGGAGCACCTGCGGTAGGCCTGATGCGTCGAGGCGGGAATGGAGTACGGACCCGGGGGCAGGGGCGCGGACGGGGGAAGGGCTCCCCGGGAAGGGCCGGTGCAGTCGTCCGGCCTCCCGTGAACAGAAAGGCTCCTTTCGTGTCGAAGGTCGAAGAGTCCGTCGAAGTCGATGTCCCCGTGCGTACCGCCTACAACCAGTGGACGCAGTTCGAGTCGTTCCCTCACTTCATGGAGGGGGTGGAACGCATCGAGCAGCGCACCGACACGATGACCCACTGGGTGACGAAGATCGGCGGTGTCGCCAAGGAGTTCGAGGCGGAGATCACCGAGCAGATCCCCGACGAGCGGGTCGCCTGGACGACGCTCGGCGGGGACGTCAAGCAGGCCGGTGTCGTCACCTTCCACCGCCTCGACGACGCCAAGTGCAAGGTGATGCTCCAACTCGACTACGACCCGGAGGGCTTCACGGAGAACGTCGGTGACAAGCTCGGCCTCGTCAAGAGGCGGGTCACCGGCGACCTCAAGCGGTTCAAGGAGTACATCGAGGACCGCGGTCGCGAGACCGGCGCCTGGCGCGGCGAGGTCTGACCTCGCGGCAGCTTCGCGCCACCGACCGCACGGGGCCCCGGGACACCACGTCCCGGGGCCCCGTCGCGCGAGTACCCCGGCTCGTAAGGGCGCTGCTCCCCGCTCGTCGACGGCATGACGCGCGCCCGGCGCGGTCCACCGCCGAGCGCGGCGGTGCCTGATAGCGTCGCACGTCCTTGATCGCTGACATCGCTGACATCGCTGACATTGCAGACACAGCTGAGACCGCTGACAGAGGAGACGGCCCCATGCCCGACGACCTGGCCACTGACAGCATCCGGAAACTGGAGGCCGTCGTGGAGTCGAGCGCTCTGCCGGAGCACACCGTCGAGCTGCTCCGCGTCTCCCTCAGCCAGGCCCGGACGGCGCAAGCGGCCGGCCACGGCCAAGAGGCCCTCACCATCGCCAACCAGGCCCTCCAGACGGCGGAGAACGCTTCCGAGGGCCCGTAGCCCCTGAAAGGTCGTCATCGGACCCGGACCCGGACCCGGACTCAATCCGGCCGGCGCTCCGGGCCCCCGAAGTCGGGGCTGGTGAAGTCGGGGCTGGTGAGACGGCGGCCCGGGGCGGAGGCGTCCGGGTGCCGAGGGTCCTGGTCGGAGGCGAGGGCATCCCTGAGGAAGGGCTCGATACCCCGTTCCAGCAGGGCGCGCCGCCAGGCTTCTCTGGCTCGGGCTTGCTCATCGCTCAGCTCGTGGGCGTACGCGTCCTCCGGGGCGACCGCGCCGCGGCCGGCCCGCTGTGCCACGACCAGCAGGCCGACCACGCAGACGACGACGGCGCCCACGGCCACGGCCGCGAACAACCACCCGGCCGCGTACATGGCCCGGCCGACCCCCGACTCGGCGGCGAGGGCCGTGAGGATGAAACCCCCGAGGAAGCAGAGCGCGGCGGCGGCTCCGGAAACGACGGGAGCGAGCACGGCGACCACGGTGCGCAGACCCGCTCCGGTCGGCCCTGCCGTTTCCCGCGCCGGAGTCACCAGGCCGCCCAGGCGGGTACGGGCATCCGCCGACCGGCCGGGCGTGCGCGGCGACTGCGTACCCGGGGCCCCCGGTGCCATCCGTGCCGGCGAAGCCGTCCGTGCCGCCGGTGCCACCCGTGGCGTCGGTGCCACGGGGCGTACGTGCAGGCCGAGCAGCGCTGCCAGCAGACGGCGGCCGTAGGACATCTCGACCCACCGCGACGGGGCGACTCCGTCGCTGACCCGGCGGCCGCCCGCCTGTCCCGCACCCAGGACGGCCGCGCCCAACCGGTGGCGCAGACCCGCCCGCGCAGGGCGGTTGGCGGCGGCGGACGCCGAACGGGAGGACACCGACTCACGGAGTTCCTCGCGGACCTTCACGTAGTGCGCGTACTCGGCCGCGGCGGCCGCCGTGACGAAGGCTGTGGCATTGAGGGTCAGGGCGCGCAGCTGCTCGGCGTTGAGCCGCTGGCCCGCGGCAGCCAGATCCGGACGCTCGCCGGCGGTACGCAGTCGCAGTGCCTCGTCGAGGAGCCGCTCGAACTCCGCGCGATCCTCGTGCAGGAGGTAAGGCGCACTGTTCACAGCCCTTCCTCCCCCCTCGCCGGCCCCCGCCGCCATCGTGGCGCGGCCCGGCCGTCGAGGCCGGCCGCTCCGTCGGCGGGATCGAGGACGGGAGTGTCACCGAGGCCTCCCGGGTCCGGGAACTGCGCCCGGGCCGCCGCGGCCTCGCCGGGGAGGGGACGCGGCCCGTGAGCATCGGCGGTCGCCGCGGCCTGCCTGGGGGAGGGCGCCGGGCGCGCGCGGAGCGGCGGGCCTTCGGGAGCGAGGGGGCGCCGGACCGGGTCGGCGGGGGGCACCGAGGGCGACGAGGGCAGGGGCTCCGTGCGGGGCGGAGCGCCGGACGGCTCACGTGCCGTGGGGACCCCCGCGGCCCCGCCGGCTCCCACGGCACGCGAGCCGCCCGCACCGGCCGCGTCCCCGGCGCCGGCGGCGTTCCCGGCACCGGCAGGCGGATCGCCCGCGTTCCCGGCACCGGCACCGGCAGCTGGAGCTGGAGCTGCCGCAGGCTCCGGGGCCGCCTCCGGGGCCGCGGCCGTCCTTCCAGCCGGCTGCTGGTCGGCCGTCAGCAACTCGTTCACCGACTGGATACGGCTGAGTTGGGTGAGCAGTATGGGCGCCGACATGCCGACGACGAGGGCGGCGTACTCGCCGCTGATCTGCCCCGTGGTGCCGAACAGCACCGCGGCCCCGGCGCCCATCGCGCTGTGCAGGACGGCCGCGACGGTATCGACGGCGGGGTCGAAGTACGCCCCGAACCGCGGGGGCAGCCCTTGCGCCGCGGTCTCTTCGGCGGTCGACTGCCGATGGAGGAGGTGGTCGGCCTGCCACGACACGAACCGGTTGTAGAGGTCCAGCGCCCCGCGCAGCAGGCCACCGGCCGCCCCCAACAGGATCAACGTCGGGACGTCCACTGTCTCCCCTGTCTCCCCCGGGTGACGGCGCGACGGCGCCAGGGGCCTGCCCGCGCGCATGCGGACACCGGACGAGCGTAGAGGCGCGTACGAGCCCGGGGGAAGCAAACGCCCTGATTCGGCCGGCATCCCGCCTTCCACCCGCGTTTTCACGCCACGGCTCAGCCCGGGGTACCAGGGCTCGTGTACCCGAGGGACCGGAGGTCGGCCGCGCGGGTGCCCGCGGGCTGGAGGTCGGCGTACGGGTGCAGGCGGGCGCCGCCGGTGCCGTTGGCGAGGGTACGGGCCGGGGCGGGCGCCTGGGCGGGGGTGGGGGCGAGCCGGCTCCGGCCGAGCAGGGTGAGGACGGCCTCGGGCCCGTGGTCGCGGCGGGCGGCGGCGAGTTCTTCGAGGTCCCAGACCGTCTGGCCGACGACGGTGCGGCGCGGGCCGCGGGCTTCGACGGTGCCGCGCACGAGCAGGATGCCGGAGTGGAAGACGGTGTGGGCGACGCTGTCGTGGCTGTCCTCGAAGAAGGCGATGTCGACGAGCCCGGTGCCGTCCTCCAGGGTGACGAAGATGATGCGCTTGCCGGAGGGGATGGGCGGGGTCTGGGTGGAGGCGCGTACGCCGGCGACCAGGACCTTCTGCCCGGGGCGCATCGCCTTGAGGTGGGCGGCGTCGGTGGCGCCGACCTCGCGCAGCAGCCGGTGGTGGTGGGTCATCAGGTGCTGGGACACGTCGATGGACAGGACGTCGATCTCCGCGTGCAGGGCTTCGCGGCTGGTCATCTCCGGGAGCCCGGACGGCTCGGCGGTGACGAGCTCGCCGCCGAGGGGGAGCTGGCCGTCGGCGGGCCGGGCCCGGGTGTGGGCGTGCAGCTCGGCGGCCTGGAGGAGGAGGTCGCGGCGGGTGAGCGGGCCGCGCAGCGGATCGAGGGCGCCGATCCGGATGAGCCGCTCGGCGATCGGGAGGGCGGGCCGCGCGCGCTGCCACAGGTCCTGGAGGTTGTTGTAGGGCTGGCCGGCCACGATCCGGGCGACCTGGTCCTCGCTGATCCCCTTCACCGAGGACAGCGACAGGCGTACGCCCCACACGTCGCCCCCGGTCCGCTCGCCCCTCTCGTCCTGCTCACCCCTCTCGCCCCTCTCGCCCCTCTCGACGCGGTGGTCGGACTTCGAGCGGTTGACGTCGACGGGCAGGAGCGGGACGCGGTGGCGGCGGGCGTCGGAGACGATCACTCGGGCCGGCCACATGCCCGGGTCGTGCTCCAGCAGCCCCGCGTAGAGGGCGGCCGGGTGGTGGGCCTTGAGCCATGCCGACTGCAGGGCCGGGACGGCGAAGGCCACGGCGTGCGCGCGGCAGAACCCGTACGCCCCGAAGCCCTTGATGACGTCCCAGACCTCGTCGAGCACGGCGGGGGAGTAGCCGCGGCGGCCGGCCTCGCGCAGGAACCATGCCTCCACCCGCGGCAGGCGCTCCTTGTCGGCGAGCGCGCGGCGGGCGACCTCGGCGAGCGCCCGGTCGCATCCGGTGAGGACGGCGAACATGTCGATGATCTGCTCGTGCCAGATCGTGACCCCGTAGGTGGAGGACAGGACGGGGACCAGGTCGGGGTGCGGGTACCGGGGGGCGGCGCCGTGGCGGGCGGCGATGTAGAGGGCGGGCATGCCGCCCCTGACCGGGCCGGGGCGGAAGAGGCTGATGTCGGCGACGACGTCCTGGACGTCGCGCGGCTGGAGCCGGCCGACCAGGTCCTGCTGGCCGGGGGATTCCAGCTGGAACATCCCGACCGTGTCGCTCGCGCGGATCAGGTCGAAGGCGCCCGCGTCGCCGAGCGGTACGTGGTCGGGGTTGTCGAGGTCGATCTGGCGGCCGGTCGTGCGGCGGATCTCCTTGACGGCGTGCGCCATCGCGGACTGCATCCGTACCCCGAGCACGTCCAGCTTGAGCAGGCCGAGGTCCTCCACGTCCTCCTTGTCGGCCTGCACCATCGGGTACCCGCCCGGCGTCGGCTGCACCGGCAGGCGCTCCAGCAGTGAGGAGTCGGACAGGATCACCCCGCACGGGTGCATGGCGATCCCGCGCGGCAGCCTGTCGAGGCTCTCGGCCAGTTCCCACAGCGGACCGAAGGTGTCGGCCTCGGCAGCGAGCGCCTTCAGCTCGGGCAGGGAGGCCAGGGCGTCGCGGATGTCGCGGGCCCGGATGTGCGGGAAGGACTTCGCGACCCGGTCGATCACCTGGGGTGCGATACCGAGCGCCAGTCCGGCGTCGCGCAGGGCGTGCCGGGCCCGGTAGGTCTCGGGCATGCCCGTCACCGCGACCCGCTCCGTCCCGAACCGCTCGATGATCCGGTCGTAGACCTCCAGCCGGCGCGCGGACTCCACGTCGACGTCGATGTCGGGCAGCGACCGGCGCCGGACGCTGAGGAAGCGTTCGAACAGCAGGTCGTGGTCCAGGGGGTTCGCCGTCGCCACGAACAGGGCGTGGTTGACCATCGAGCCGGCGCCGGAGCCGCGTGCCGCGACGCGGATGCCCAGCGCGCGGACGTCCGCGACCACCTGGGCGACCGCGAGGAAGTACGGCTCGTACTCCAGCTTCCCGATCACCCCCAATTCGTGCTCCAGCCGCTCCATCGCGCGCCGGTCGCCGTCCAGGCCGCGCGCGAACATGCCGTCCGCGCACCGCCGGCGCAGCAGCCGCATGGCGCCGCCCGGCCCCGGTTCGGCCCCCACCACCTCCGGCTCGGGGAAGTGCGGCCGTCCCAGCCCCAGGTCTGCGACCGGGTCCACCGCGCACTCCTCCCCGGTCCGTACGGTCTCCGCGAGGAGCGCGGCCGCCCGGCCCGGCCCGGCGCCCGACGCCTGCGCGATCCGCTCCGCCGCCGCTCCCATGGCGGCGGGGTCCTTCAGCCAGCGCTCCCCGCTGTCCAGCCGGCGGCGGTCGATCGGGCGCAGCAGCCGGGCCGCGTCGAGGACGTCGGCGATCCGGTGCTGGGCGGGGTCGGCGTAGCGCACCGCGTTGGTCAGCACCGCGCGGATGCCGAGCCGGTCGGCGAGGCCGAGGGTACGGGCGGCCAGCCGCAACGATCCCGGGCCGGTGCCGGGCACGCCCCACCACAGCGTCTCCAGCCGCAGGTTCGCCCCGGCCACCTCGCGCCACGGCGCGAGCAGCTCCTCGGCGAGGTCCGGGCGCCCGGCCGCCAGCGCCCGTACCGGCTCCGACACCGGACCCAGCAGCACGGTGAGGTCCTGGTCCGCGTACCGGCCGAGGGTCTCCCAGGACACCACCGGCGGGCCGTCCGCCGCCCCCGCGTGCGCGGCGGACACCAGCCGGCACAGCCGCCCCCACCCGGCCCCGTTCCGCGCCAGCAGCGTGACCCGCAGCCGCGGCTCCAGCACGTGCGCCCCACCCCGCGCGGGCGTCCGCGTACGGGCACCCGGGCCGGGGGCGGCCCGGGTGCCCGGGCCCGGGGCCCGGGCGGCCTGGCTCCAGGGGGCGACCGCGACGTCGACCCCGAAGGCGGGGCGGACCCCGGCCTCGGTCGCGGCCTTGGCGAACCGGACCGCGCCGGTGACGGTGTCCCGATCGGTGAGCGCGAGCGTCCCGACACCTCGCTCGGCGGCGCGCCGCACCAGGTCACGGGGGAGGGAGGCCCCGTAACGGGCCGAGAAGCCGCTGGCGACGTGCAGGTGGACGCCGCTGACCATCACAGACCTCCCTCGCGCACGTTCTCAGCCGCTGTGGCCGAATATCTCCCTCCAAGGTATCGAACATAATTCGAACACGGCGAGTCGCCCACCTGGGGGCGGTGTCCGCCGTGGCGGGTGTGACTTAGCGGCGTAGTTGGCCGGTTAGCGGTCTAGTTAGCTGGCCCGTGAGCGCGCCACTTGGCCCCCTGGGGCAATGGACGGCTCGATCAGCGGGTTTCCGATAAGGGGAGCGTTGTCGGTGGGTGCTGACAGGGTGCGCGTGTGACGGATAACGAAAGCGCCCGCATGACGCGGATCCTGAGCGGGTTGCCGGCAGCGGCTCAAGAACTGCTGCGGAAGACGGACTGGGCTTCTCGCCAGCACGCCTACGGCTCCGCCGAGGACATACCAGTCTCTCTGTGCTCCCTCGTGGACGAGGATGCCGAGGTGCGGTGCGAGGCGTTGGCCACGCTGGACATGGGCGTGCTGCATCAGGGCTCGCTGTACACGGTCACCGCGCCCGCGGCGCTGTTCGTCGCCGCGATTCTCGACCATCCCATGGGCCTCGCCGAGCACGAGGGACACCTCCCGTGGGACGAGGGGCCGCCGCGCACCTTGCGGGCCGCCCTGCTCGCCTGGCTGGGACAGGTGGCTGAGTCGGCCGCCTACGGGGAGGATCCGGCGCGGGACCGAGCCAACTGGGAGTGGCAGCCCTGGCACGAGAACACCCGAGGCGAGCGCGACTCTGACGAACTCGCCGCACTGCAAGCGTGCCGGGACATTCGGCCCGTCCTGTACGACGCCGTCGAGCCGTTCCTCTCGTCCTGCGACCCCCACATCTGTGAGACCGCGCTCGGCAGCGCGGTGCCGCTCCTTGCCGCCCCGGCTCTGGCCGACCGGGTGCCGCGCGCCGCCGCGCTGTTGCGGGCTCGGCTGGGCGCCATGACGGGCCGGCGGGAGCGAGCCGCCGTGGCGCGGGCGCTGAGTCTTTGGGGGATGGACACCTCCGACCTGCTCGCCGACTCCGACCCGGCCGTGCGGGTCTGTGCCGCGCTCGGTCCCGTGCGAGTCGATCGGCCCCGGGCTCTCGCCGTGCTCCTCGACGCGCTGCGGGATTCCGGCACGACAGACGGGTGGTTTCCCGAGCCGCTGTACGGGGTCGACGGGTGGTTCCGGTTCACGGTGCTGCGTTCCGCGCTCGACCTGGCCTCATCGTTCGAGGAGGTGGCACCGGTGGCCATCGCCATGGTGGCCGCCGGCCGCAGTTCCATCGTCGACCACGAAAGAGGGCCGATCTTGTTCAGAGCCTTCTCCGGTGGTTACGACCCGACCCGCTCGCTCACCTCGGCCCAGCGTGCCCTGCTGCGGGCGTTCATAGAAACAGACGAGGTGACGGGCAGCATCCGCGGCAACTGGTTGTGGTTCCGCGCGGCTGGACTGCCGGAGAACCGGGAGGACATCGCTGCGTTGCTGTGACGCGGCTCGCCACCGCACCCAGGGCCACTGACGTTCCCCGCCTGAGGGTGAGCATCGAAGTTGTCCACCCGGGCCGGCTACGGTGCTCGGTCACACGGACCTCCCCCGGGACGTGCAGGCCCCGGTCCCGCATGTCTGGTGGGGCGGCTGAGTCCGCCCGGAGGGGGTTCGGAGGGGCCGGCCGCACGGCCTGGATCTGCGCACAGGTAATCTGATCAAGACTTTTTGCACTGGTGAACATGTTCAGATTTGGGGGGCCGGTGTTCCGTCACCGTGTCATGATCTCCGCCGCCGTCGTTGCGGCGGCCGTAGGCTTCGTACCCGTCACCGCCCAGGCCGCACCGTCGCCCGGTGCTGCCTCCGAGGCGCCCACGCCGACGCCGGCGCCCGCTCCGGCGTCCGTGCCGGCCGTGAAGGGCCCGGCGGACGGGGCCGCCGCCGCGAAGGAAGCGGCCGGGAAGGCCGCCGTGCGGGAGATAGCGGCGAAGACCGCGGCCGCGAAGGCCCGGGCCTCGGCCTCGGCCGGCCCGGCGGCGCGCGCCCAGCAGAGCGCGTACTTCGACGTGTCGATGGGCACGTCCACCTCCGGCGCGCTCTCCGCCGGGCTGGCCACCGGCGTCAGCACCGACCTGACGTACGGCGTCGTCCGGTACGACATCGACTGGGGCGACGGCGTCGTCGACACGGAGTTCAACCTCGTCGAAGAACTCGTGTACGCCGATCACACCTACGCCCGCGCCGGTGCCCACACGATCACGATCAAGGCGACCGGCCCGGGCGACGAGACCGCCGTCACCACCGAGGAGATAGTGGTGGAGGGCTCCGAGTTCACCCCGCACGCCCCCACCCGGCTGCTGGACACCCGTGACGGCACCGGTACCGGGACCCCCGGCGGCCGCCCCGTCGGAGCCAACGGTACGACCCGCGTGAAGATCGTCGGCAGCGGTTCCATCCCGGACGGTGTGACGGCCGTGGCCCTCAACATCACGGTGACCAACGCCGCGACGGCCGGGCACGTCATCGCGTACGCCTCCGGCGCGAAGCGGCCGGAGACCTCGAACGTCAACTTCGTGAAGGGCCAGAGCGTACCGAACCTGGCGATCGTGCCGGTCGGCAAGGACGGGTACGTGGAGCTGGCCAACCGCAGCCTTGGCTCGGTGGACCTTATCGCCGACGTGACGGGCTACTTCAGCCGGACCGCCGCCGGCGGCTACACCTCCGTGGAGCCGACCCGGCTCGTCGACACCCGCGTGGGGCTGGGTGCGCCCGGGGTCGCGGCCGCCGCCCAGAAGACCTTCGGCGTCCAGGTCGCCGGAGCGGTCGGGCTGCCGGCCACCGGCGTGACGGCCGTGTCCCTCAACGTCACCGTGACCAACCCGGCAGAGGCCGGCCACCTGACCGTCTTCCCCGGCGGGGGGCAGGCTCCGTCCACCTCCAGCGTGAACTTCACCGCCGGGCAGACCGTCGCCAACGCGGTGATCGTCCCGGTCGGACCGGACGGCAGGATCAGCATCCGCAACGGCTCCTGGGACCGGACCGACGTGATCGTGGACGTCACCGGCTACTACGGCGCCGACGGCGAGGCCGCCTACCTGCCGGCGGAGCCCGAGCGCCTGCACGACACCCGGACCTACGGCTGGCCCCTCCCGGCCATGAGCTACCACGAAGAGATCCAGTGGGGGGCGAACGGGCTCGAAGCCCTCGTCGTGAACACCACGGTGACCAACACGAAGGGCGCCGGGCACCTCACCGTGGCCCCCGACCCGAACACCAAGGACGACTACCTCAACGGCACGGTGGAGCGCCCGACTCCGCCGAACACCTCCGTCCTGAACTGGACGAAGGACACGACCGTCGCGAACCTGGTCCAGGCGGGCACCGGCAACAACGACATCGTCGACTTCTGGAACCGCGGCTGGGAGCCGACCGACTTGATCGTCGACCTGTTCGGCACGTACAGCAGGAAGTGACCCGTACCCGCCCCGTGCCGGCCCGTATCGACCCGTCAGGAGAGCCCGGTCACAGCCCTACCCGCGCAGGAAGGCCTCCACTCCGGTGGCCAGGGGCGAGCACGGGGACGGTGCTGCCCGGCGGGTGCCCGATGCTGCACGCGTGATCGAGCGGGAGACCGCGGTTCGCGTCGTCGAGGAAGAGCTGGACCGCGAGAACCAGAAGTGTGCGGCTCGGGCGTTGCCCCGAGCCGCACAACAGTGCTGCATGTCGGGGGCACGAGCTGGTCTGGAAGGTGTACTGGCAGTGCGAAGGTCTCGCTGAGTGAGGTAGAAGGCGGTATGGATACCGCCGTACTCGTTGAGGCCCGGTGTGAGACGTCCGTGCCGGCGGAGACCTGGCCCGACCTGGGGTTTGCGAGCGGTGGGCCCCTGGACTCCCTGTGTCACTGGCTCCGCGTACGGTCTGTGCATGGTTGATCAGAGACCCCCCTTGTCATCGGTATCCGACTTCGCGACCTGGGAGCCGGTTCTGCGGCTCATGCTGGCCGACGACACGGATCGGCGTGCCGCTCGGCCGGCGCGTGTGGCAGGGCGTATCAGCCAATACGGCACGAGCCTCGCGTATCGGGGATCCATGTCGTCGACAGCGCTGACCGCGGTGGAGGGCATACAACGGGCGCTCGCGCGCGGCGGAGTCCAGGAGATCGCGTTCAGGGCGGAGGTCCAGCCGGACGGTGGGGCCGCACTCGGTCTGGTCTGGCCGAGCCCGGTCGTGGAACCGGCCCTCGGCTACCCGGACCTGGGGGTGCTCGTACTGGTCGACGGCTCCTTTGCCGCTCCCTGGCTCCGTCGTCCCGATCCGGTGACCGGAGCCGTGCCCGCGCCATCGGCGGATCCGGAGCTGCTGGAGCGGACGCTGCGCGAGCGGTTGCCGGACGCCGTCGGAGCGACGGAGGAGGAGATCGCAGCCGCCGAAGCGCGTCTTGGCGTCACTCTGTCCGACGAGCTCAAGGTGCTGTACCGGGTGACACGGGTGTACGGCGGCGACGACTTCGATCTGGAGGAGGCGGACCGCGCCGGCGGGGCGGTCGGCTGCGAGCTCTCCGGCGTGGAGCATCTGTACAGCATCGACGCCGCAGTGCGTAACCCCGGCTGGGATCTTGGAGCGACGCACGCGGTCTCTGCTGCGCCGGACGCCGCGGTGCAAAGCTTGGCGGGCTCCCCGGGCTGGATCGGCTTCGGGACCAACGGCGGCGACGAGTTCGCCGTCGACCTGACCCCCGGCCCCGCTGGGTACTTCGGGCAGGTCATCCTGGTCGGCCACGAGGAGAGCCTCGGTGCCGAGCTCGTGGCCGATTCCCTCACCGATTTCGTCCTGGGCCGGACGCGGGAGGAACGGCGTGACCGCGGCGGAGACAAGCTTCCCGCCGTGGCCAGAGTCGGCACCGGTTGCCTTGAGACCATCCAGGCAGCCGTCCATCCCGCCCTGGAAGTCCTGACCATCGGAGCCTGGGACGGCACACCTTTCAGCCTCGCCCCCGTCACGGCACTGCCCCGTCTGCGCACTCTGAGCGCCGTGCCCGGCACACTGGCCGACCCCCTGGAGGTCGCAGAGTTCAGGGGACTGGAGTTCCTGGAACTCGGCGCACAGGAATGGCGCGCCCTCCTGGACGCCGGAGCCGTCCCGCGCAGCCTGAAGGCGGCAGCCGTCAAAGTGCGGGATGAGGACCACCTGCCCGTGGTGGCCCTCGCCAACGAAATCCTGGCCCTCTGGGACCGGCCCGAGATCGTACAAACGCTCCTCACGGGAGACCTCGGTCCTCCGGCCTAGCCGAACGGCCCGCTGTGGGCTGGAACCAGGCGACGACGAGGGCGGAACCGTCCATCGCCCGGGCGAGCGCCGCAGAGTCGAAGACACCGACGCACGCCATCGGCGGCCCGGATCAGGGTGGGCAGAGTGAGGACGTACGGCGAGCCGGAGACTGATCTGGGCCTGCTTCTGCGGTCCCAGCGGATCGGAGACGTGCTGCTGTGACCGCAAGAAGCGAACCTTTTGGGAGCGACTCAGTGAAGAGTGACGGCATACCGGTGGTACCGGACGCGGCGTGGCTGGAGGAACGGCTGGGCGAGGGCTCGCTCTGGCGACCGGACGAGGCCGCTCTGCCGACCGAGTTGACGCATGCCCGGTCGAGGGAGTTCCTGCGCACGGTCGGCTTTCCCGCCGTCCGCCTCGGCAGTGTGGGGATCGACACGAGGCACCTGCGGAACGAGGACGGGATGGCGCCGTTCGACGCCGACGAGATCTTCGGGGAACGTTACCCCGACGACGACTCCCCGCCCGAGAACTTCTGCTTCACCGTGGCCACGCTGTACGACCAGCACCTGATGCTCGACGCGGCCGACGGCGGCATCACCCACTACGACCCCAACGGGTGGGACCACGGCGCCGGATGGAAGGGCCCGGCCGCCGATGACCTGCCGACGCTGGCCGTGCTTCTCGGGCTGATCGCCGAGTCGGGCAGCGCGTTGGAATCGACCGACGACGCTGTACGCACGACCGCGCTCGCGCAGCTGCGCGAGCGCATGGTCGAGTGTGAGCCGGACGTGGGCGACTCGGCGTTCTGGGACGAGATCTTCGATTCCCTGGACTGAACTGAGGCGGCGGGCGGCGGGCGGCGGGCGGCGCGCGGCGGGCCGGCGCCGTGGCGTTCGCAGTCCGGGACGGCAAGGTCGCGTCACCGCGCGGTAGCGCCGCCGCGGACCGGCTCACGCGCCGCCGGTGAGAGCCCGTCCGCCCGGCCGGACCGGCTCACGCGCCGCCGGTGAGGGCCTTCCCGCCCGAGGCGGCGAGCCGGCGTTCGAGGGGTGTGCGGTAGCAGGGGGTGACGCGGGTGTCCGCGAGGAAGGCGGCCAGGCGGGCGGCCTCCTCCTCCACGGCGGCGCGGGCGGCCCTGCCCGGATCGGCGAGGAGGTGGTGGTTGACACGGCCCTCGGAGTCCTGGGCCCAGGCGCCGATGACGCGCCCGTTCCACCAGACGGTGGGGCCGATGTTCCCGTTGCAGTCGAAGAGCGCGGCGGTGTGGTCGGGGTCGAGGTACCAGTGGCGGTGCCGCCAGCCCATCGCCGTGGGGTCGAGGCTGGGCTGCAGGGCCGCCCCGGGCTCGTCGTCCGCGGGGGGTTCGAGGTCGCCGGGAAGGAGGTAGCCGGTTCCCTCGTCGAGTTCGACGGCCTGTGCGCCGACGGCGGCGACGGCCGTGCGGGCATCGGTGAGGGTCCAGCCCGTCCACCACTTCAGGTCGTCCACCGTCACCGGCCCGAACGCCGCGAGGTAGTGGCGGGCGAGCGTGGCCCTCGCCTCGGCCGGGGGCACCTCCGGCAGCGGCTGGGCCGGGGCCCAGCGGAACTGCGCGGAGGTCCACGAGCCGGCCGGGCGGCCCCGGCGGATTCGGCCCTCGGCGGCGAGCGCGCCCAGGACCGGTGAGCTGACCCGCTGGCGGGACTCGTACGGCTTCCCGGGGAACGTGACGATCTGCTCGCGCAAGGCGGGTACGTCGACGGCCAGTTGGGCCGCGGTCACTTCGCCGCGCGCGGTGATGGCGTCCAAGGCGGCCTGCTCCACGGTCGCGTAGCGCCGCTCGTCCCAGCCGAGGGCCTCGTGCAGCCGCGTCAGGGCGTCCGCGCGGTGGCGGCGGCTGTCCTTGACGGTCGCGGACCGAACGGACGGGGCCAGTGCTGCCGGGAGGACGAACATGGTTCGGCGCATGCACCGTATGCGCTCCAGGGCCGGCGCGGGAGGCCGGTCGTCGCCGGAGGTGCCGGACGCGGCGTCGTACAGCGCCCGGTCAATGGCGGCGACGGTGGGCGCCCGCATACGGGCGGCCGCGGCGAGGAAGACGGTCGCGGGGTCGGTGGCGTGCAGCGCGAGCAGGGCGTCGGCCGCCTCCAGCGGGGTCGTGACCCTGGTGGAGGCGGTGAGCAGGTGCCGCCGGACCAGGCGTGCGCGGCGCTCGGCGGCGGTGATACGGGGAAGGGCGGGCATCGTCGCGGTGTCCCGGGTGTCGGCGGCGGGTGTCGGCGGCAGGGGTGGGCCGCGGGTCGGTGGGCCGCGGGTCGGTGGGCTGCGTGGACGGGCCGGCCTCAGCGCACGACCTTGATGCCGAAGTGGCCGCCGAACCCCTGGTTGAGGCCGAAGCCGATGGCGGAGTGCATATGGGCGTACATCTCCATGCCGCGGGCGCAGACCAGCGGGCCGAGGTCGAGGATGTCGGTCCAGCCGTAGGACCGCAGGAGCTCGCAGGCCTGGAGTTTGGCGTCGTCGTGGTCGCCGGCGACGAACATCGTGTGGTCGCCCGCGCCGATGGCCTTCGGATCGACGACCGTGGTCTGCTCCTGCGTGACGAACGACTTGACCACACGGGTGCCGGGCAGGGCGCGCTGGATCCGCTCGCCCAGGCTGTCGGTGTCGCAGGGGTCGAGCTTCGGCATCACACCCCACGGTGTGGGCCAGGGGTGCTCGCTCTCGTGCTGGTAGATGTACGGGACGGCGTAGTCGATGAGGGTCTTGCCGGCGAGGCTGTCGCCGATGGCGGACAGGGCCGCGACGGCGTTGTGGCCGTCGATGCCGTTGATGACGAGCTCGTCGGCGGCGGCCGCGGCCGCGCCGAAGGGCATCAGGGTGACGGCGGGACGGTCGGCGAGCCACTCCTTGTAGGGCGCGTTCCCCATGATGTCGGGCGCGGTCCGGGCCAGGGTGGCCTCGGGGTCGCGGGTTCCGACGAACACCTCGTGGCCGAGCTCGACGAGCTTGGCGGTGTGCGCGCGGGCACCGCCTCCGGTGCCGAGAATGGTGATCTTCATGGGGGAATCCTCCCGGTTGAGTGCTGTATGCGGAGGTTCCACCGTAGAAGTATTTCCGGACAGGATGTGTCCTTTGAAAGGGGCATAGTGGAATTCATGGCCACCGATACGACCGCCCGGACCCTGCGGCTGCTGTCCCTTCTGCAGACCCGGCGGGAGTGGCCGGGCCTCGACCTGGCCGACCGGCTCGGGGTGACGGTGCGCACCGTACGCCGCGACATCGACCGGCTGCGCGAACTGGGCTACCCGGTCGACAGCGCCCGCGGCCACGGCGGCGGCTACCGTCTGGCCTCCGGCACGGACCTGCCGCCGCTCCTTCTGGAGGACGACGAGGCCGTCGCCGTCGCCGTCGCGCTGCGCACCGCCGCGGGCGGTCTCACCGGCATCGAGGAGACCGCCCTGCGGGCCCTGGCCAAACTCGAACAGGTCCTTCCCCGCCGGTTGCGCGGCCGGGTCACCGCGCTCCAAAGAGCCGTCGCGGGCATCACCTGGGAGGACCGCGGGCCACGTACCGATCCCGCCCTCCTCGCCGCCCTCGCCGTCGCCTGCCGGGACCACGAGACCGTGACATTCGACTACACCGTCCGGAACGGACCGCCCGCGGCCCGCCGCGTCGAGCCCTGCCACCTGGTCGCCTCGGGCAGCCTGTGGTACCTCCTCGCCCACGACGTCGCCAGGGACGACTGGCGCGTCTTCCGCCTCGACCGCATATCCGCCGTCGCCGCGACCGGCCGGCGCGGCATGGCCCGTCCCGTACCCGGCGGCGACCCCGCCGCCTTCGTCGCCCACCGACTCTCGACCGCGCCCACCCGATACCGCGCCGTCGCCACCGTCCAGGCCTGCGCCGACCACGTCCGCGCCCGGACCCGGGGCCTGGCCGGCCGCGTCCGCCCCATGGGCGAGGGCACGTGCCTCGTCGACGCCTCGGACGACTCCCTGACCCGTGTCGCGCAGACCCTCGCGACCCTGGGCACCGACTACACCCTCGATGCCGACCCCCAGGTCGTCCGGCACCTCCGCGACACGGCCCAGCGCTTGTTGCGCGCCACAGGCTGACCCCCGGTCCGCACGGGCGTCGCGGGCGCCCCCGCGCACTCGTTTGCTTGCTCCACATGGTGGGGTCGCTCGATGTGTTGCATGGTGACGAAGAGTGAACATCTCTCCGCGTGCCGCGACGGAGCGACCCCGCGAGCCGGGCGAGCGCGGCCGGGCACGGCGGTGCATTCGGACGGAGCTATCCATGAGTGATGACGCCATACCCGGCGCCGACGCCGACCGCGACGCCGACGCCTACCGCTCGGGCGAGGCCGGGATCCGGCTCGACGTAGAGATCGGGGCCGAGGCCGGGATGCGGTCCGAGGCCGAGCCCAGGTCCGAGGTCGAGCCCGAGCCCGAGTCCGAGGTCGAGCCCGAGCCGGGGGCCGAGACCGACCTCCGGTCGGAGACCGACCCCGCGGCCGCCACCGACCCCGCCACCGCCCCCGCGATCGACCCCGCCCTCGCGACCGACCCCGTCCGGGCGGACGCCGAGTCGGCGCCGCTCCAGGACTCCGCAGCCCCGCGGCCCGCACCGGCCACGCCGTCCTCCGCATCCGGCGCCTCCCCGCGGCCGGCGGAGGAGGTCGCGGACCTGAACGAGGTGTCGCGTGCCGCGGAGGGCGGCGCCAGTCTGCGCATGCTGCTGGAAACGGCGGTGACCCGCCGGTCCGTGGAGGAGGTGGCCGACCTGGTGACCCTCCTGCGGCGGTCCGGGCAGGTCCCCGACGCGGCGGACCAGGCCCTGCGGGCCGCCGCGGTGAGCCGCCCCATCGAGGACGTCATCTCCCTCGCCGTCCTCCTGGCCCAGGAGGACGAAGCGCAGGACCGGCCCCAGGTCGACCCCGAGCCGGAGCCGGTGCCACGCCGCGGCCACCGGCCCGAGCCGGAACGCCGAGCCGCCCGCCCGCGCCCCGCGCGCAAGCGCGCCCCTCGCGCCCCCCGCGCCGACCGCCCGACGCGGAAGGCGGCGAAGGCGGCGAAGGCCGCGCAGGCGTCGGAGCCGGACGCGTCGCGCGGCGCCGCCGGGCGGGTGCTGCGATGGCCGGTGGCGGCGGTCCTGGCCGTGTCGGGGCTCCTGTACCTGCCCCGCCACCCTGCCCGTCTCCTCGACGACGGCGGCCTGTCGGCCTGGGTGCTGCTGGGGCTGGCGGGCGTGTGCCTGACCCTCGCCGCGCTGGTGCTGGGGCGGGAGCGCGCCTGGGTGTGGACGGCCGCGACGGTGACCGGGATCGGGCTCGTGCTGGTCCACGCGCTCGCGACGGTGCTGGAGGCCGACCTCGCGGGTGGTGCGGGAGGCGCCCTCGTGCCCTGGGCAGGCGGCGCCGCGATGCTCGCGGCCGGCCTGGTCGCCGCCCTGTCGGTGCTGGCCCTGCTCTACCGCTCGGACCAGCCGGATCCCGAGCCCGAGCTGCCGGTCCTCGTCCTGCCCGACACCGTGCCGAGTCCGCTGGACACACCGTCCGACCCGGCGCCCGGCCTCGCGCCGGTCCCACCCCACGAGGCGGAGGCCGCAGCCCCGTGAGCGGGAGGGGGCGTCCCCCCGGGCGTCCCCCCGATACGAAGACCCTGGGCGGACGGCCCAGGGTCCGCGGGTTCGGCCGGCACAGCGGACCCGCGAGCCCCAGCCGGGGGACCGCGGCGCTCAGGGCGGGGACGTGCGGAGCCCGCCCGTACGCGTACGTGACCCATGCCGGCCGCCGGCGTTCACACAGCATGAACACCATGAAGCGTGTACTCGCCACCGTCACCCTCGCCGGCGCGGCCCTGTCCGTCACGGGCGCGGTCCAGGCCGCTGACGGCCCGCAGGGCGGCCTGCCCGCGATCGAGAACCTCGATACCGGCCTGCCGACCGACCACCTCGCCGACGGAGAGCTCGCGGGCGACGTCGTCTCGGAGGGCGGCCTCACGGGCGTGCTCACCGGCGGCCTCGGCAACTGACCCCGCCGGCCCTTCGCGCCCCGGGGCCGCGCCGGCCCTTCGCGCCCCGGGGCCGCGCCGGCCCTTCGCGCGCCCCGGCGGCCCCGCGGGCCTTCGCGCGCCCCGGCGGCCGCCGGCGTACGTACCGGCGCCGTCATTCCAGGCGGCCCACGTGTGTGATCACGACGGCCGGGGGAGCCCCGGACGTGATCTCGTACACGACCCGGTAGCGGCCGACGTGGATCCGCCGCAGCCCCGCGCCGTAGGCCGCGGCTCCCGGAGGGCGCGGCTGGCCGGCCAGGAGGTCCACGGCGTGCAGCAGCTGCCGCAGGCCGTCCGGGTCGTCCGCCAGGTGCCGTGCCGCCCGGGAGACCGCGGCCTCGTCCCACACGATGCGGTAACCCATGGGTCGTACTCCCTCCGAGCCGGTACCGGCCGCCCCCGCCTGCTGCGCGGGTGGGTTCCGCGCGCGGGGTCGCGCGCCCCGTCCAGCGCCTGCCCGCCGCCATGACCCGTACGCCGGGACCCGGGGCCGCGTCAAGGAGCGGGCGTCCGCGCCTGGGCGGGAGGGGACGAACACCACGTCCGACCGGCCGCCGTACGGGTTGGGCGGCGTCCGCGGCCGCCGGCGGGACCGCTCAGTACCGCTCAGGCGGTACGGGCATATCGCTCAGGCGGTCCGGGCGGTACGGGACTCCAGCCCCTCGACGGGCGGCGGCAACCGCAGCGGGCGGGTGACCGCGGCCCGGAAGTCGGCCAGGCCGATCGCCAGCGCGGCCCGGGAGGACGCGGGCATGGCGGCCATCGCCTCCGTCAGGGCCTGCTCCCTGCGCTCGCGCAGCTGACCCAGGTAGGCCCGGCCGACGGGCGTCAGCGTCACCTGGGTCTCGCGCCGGTCCTCGGGTCTGGCATGCCGTTCGAGGAAGCCGACGGCCTCCAGGCGGTCGCACAGCCGGGTGACGGACGGCGGAGCCGCTCCGAGGAGTCGCCCCAGCTCGCGCAGATTGAGGCCGGTGTTGCTCTCTATGAGGAAGAGGACCCGCGCCTGGGCGGACGAGACCGGCGGCGCGCTGACCGTGTCCCGGCCGCGTTCCCAGACCACCTCCAGCAGCTCGATCAGGTCGCTCATCCCTGCCGCACCGGACGCGGGGTGGAGCGGGGGTCGGTTCGGACCGCTACTCATGTGACACTCCCACCTGACGAATACGCTGCCCCGGTCCAGCGAGTCCGCGGACTCGCCGCCCCATCTTGGCAGCTCTGAGAGAGGCAGGACCGAAGCCCGTGGCACCAACCGAGGGAGTGGAGCGCATTCTGCGCGCCTCCGCGCCGCACGAGCTCGTCGAGAAGGTTCGGGAGGTCCTGTCCGGGCGGCACGGAGCGACCTCCGTCGAGCTGCTGATGGCGGACTACGCCCTGGCGCGGCTCCAGCCCGTCAGCCCGGGCACGGCAGACGCCGCCGGACCGGTTCCGGTGCACGGCAGTGCCCCCGGCCGCGCCTTCGGGGCGCAGGAGGCGCACGTGGCCGCCCAGGGGGACGAGGTGGCGGTGCACCTGCCGGTGAGCGTGCGCGGTGACCGGCTGGGGGTCCTGAGCGCGGTGTTTCCGGCGGACGTCTACGGTTCGCACCTGCTCGGGGACCTCCAGGAGACGGCCGACGCGCTCGGCCACGAGTTGACCGTGGCCGAGCGTGACACGGACCTCTTCCTGTGCGCGCGGCGGGCCACCCGTCTCACCCTGGCCGCGGAGATGCAGTGGCAGCTGCTGCCCGGGCGCTCCTGCTCACGCCCCGAGTACGACCTCGGCGGCCATCTGGAACCCGCCTACGCCATCTTCGGCGACAGCTTCGACTGGTCGGCGTCCGCCGACGACCTGGTCCTGACCGTCAACAACGGCATGGGCGAGGGGATCGACGCCGCGCTGCTCACGCACCTCGCCGTGAGCGCCCTGCGCAACGCGCGCCGGGCCGGACTGGCGCTCGCCGACCAGGCCGCCCTCGCGGACCAGGCCCTCTACGGCCAGCACCGCGGCCGGCAGTACCTGGCGATGCTGCTGCTCCGCTTCTGCCTGCGCACGGGGGAGGTGGAGGTCGTCGACGCCGGTTCGCCCCGGATCTGGAGGCTCCGCCGCGGCGTGGTGGAGGAGGTCGAGCTGGAGGCCCAGCTCCCGCTGGGCATGTTCGAGGACACCGTCTACACCTCGCAGCGGTTCCGGATGCTTCCCGGCGACCGGCTGTTCTTCGTGAGCGACGGGGTCTACGACGTCGTCTCGCCCAGCGGCGAGCGGTACGGCCTGCGCGCGTTGACCCGCGTGTTCATGGAAACCCGCCTGCTGCCGCCCTCGCAGGTGCCTCAGGCGGTACTGAGGGCGCTGGCCCAGCACCGGGGTGAGATCAAGGCCTCGGACGACGCCATGGTCGTCTGCCTGGACTGGCGCGGTCGCGAAAGTGCGGAGACCGGGGCCGGGACCGGGGCGGGGACGGGCGCGGGCGGGTCCTAGCAGCAGCCGTGGCGGGCCGTCGTCGGGGCTTGCGGGCACCGACGACGGCACCGGCCGAGGGATGATTGACTACTTTGAATATTGCCCAGCGGCAAATGATCGCTAAGCTCATCCCTGACGAGCGGCGTACGTCGAGTGCGCGCACGTCCGGCGAGAAGGGAAAGTGACGCGTGGAGAGCTCTCCCGGCTCCTTGCCGGCCCCGGCCGGCGATCACGCGCCCGCGCGCCCCGGCCCCCGACCGTGCGAACGCCCGGCCCAGGACTCCGGGCCGGCCTTCGCCACCAGCGTCATCCACGCCCCGCAGGAGCCGGCGTCGGACACCAGCAGCTGGATCTCCGCGCCGTACTCCACCCCGAGCGGTGAGTCGACGCGGACCGTCCTACGCCACAGAGGAAGCAAGAGGGGAACATGGACACGCAGAACGCCAGCGCGCGCAACTATGTCGAGATGAGGTCGGACGGCGACGTGCGCATCGTCGTCATGGCCGGCGAGTTCGACATGGACACGGTGGAGGAGCTGCGGACGGCGATGGATCCGGAGGTTCCCGGCGTCGCACGCTTCGTGCTCGATGTCTCGGGGGTGACCTTCGTGGACTCGACGGCGCTCAGCATCATGCTGCAGCCCGCGCTGGACCGGCATGTGGTGCTGGCGGGGGAGGTGCCGCACCGGTTGGCCCGCCTCCTGGAGATGACCGGAGCGAACCGGGCCTTCGCCCATGCCGTCAGTGTGGCCGAGGCCACAGTGGTCGAGCTCCCGCCGCAGCGGCGGTAGGGGTCCCGCCTCCCCGGATCCGCCCTCACCCGCCCTCCCGGCGGCTCAGCGGCCCTCCGGCCCCGGCTCGTGCAGCGGCCCCGCCGCCGCGCGGGCCCGCGCACGGCCCCCGCCGTCCGGACCAGGGGGGGGCACCTGCGCGGAGGGGGAGGGAGGCGCAGGTGCCCACAGGTGGCGGCCGGGGCCGCTCACCGGGCCGGCCGCCATATCCAGCGTAGGTTCATCCGCCGCGCGAAGTCACCCGACGGCCCCCGAGGCCCGTGCGCACCGCGCGCGTGCAGGGCCGGGCAGCGCCCGCGGCGCCCGTGCCGACCGACCTCGCCGCACCCGCCCCCGGCGCCCCGTACGCGTCGCCGCAGGCCGTTCCCCTGATCCCGCACGCCCCGCGAACGCCGGCGGCCACCCGCGCCGCGTCCCGCGCCCGGAAGCCGCGCCGCGTCCCGCGTCCCGCGCCCGGAAGCCGCGCCGCGTCCCGCGTCCCGCGCCCGGAAGCCGCGCCGCGTCCCGCGTCCTGCGCCAGGAAGCCGCGCCGCGTCCCGCGTCCCGCGCCCGGAAGC
>NZ_JBHXRU010000079.1:0-30167 GCF_042716255.1 Streptomyces sp. NPDC058662
GTCTTCCAGTGGGGCTGGCTCGGCTCGGTCTTCGGCGTGGAGCAGACCGGTCCGATCATGTCGATGATGCCGATCTTCATGGTGGGTGTCGTCTTCGGCCTGGCCATGGACTACGAGGTCTTCCTCGTCACCCGGATGCGGGAGGCGTACGTCCACGGCGAGCGCCCGGGGCAGGCCGTCGTGACCGGCTTCCAGTACAGCGCCCGGGTGGTCGTGGCCGCCGCCGTCATCATGATCGCGGTGTTCGCGGGCTTCATGGGAGCCAGTGACCAGATGGTCAAGATGATCGGCTTCGGTCTGGCCGTCGCCGTCTTCTTCGACGCCTTCGTGGTCCGCATGGCCATCGTGCCGGCGGTGCTCGCACTGCTCGGGCACAAGGCCTGGTGGCTGCCGGGCTGGCTGGACCGCCTGCTGCCGAACGTGGACGTGGAGGGCGAGAGCCTGCGGCGCCACCTGGCGAAGGGCGCGGACTCGGACGGTCCGGACAAGGACCGCGAGCTGGTCGACGCCTGACCCGTCACTGCTCCGTACGACGGACGGGCCCGGCCCCGTACCCCCTGTGGCCACAGGGCGGTACGGGGCCGGGCCCGTTCAGCGGGAAGCGGCCGGGGCGTACGTGCGGCGCAGGAAGCGGCGCAGTGCCGCGATGTCGAACTGGACCACGGCCACTCCCTCGGGGGAGTGGAACTCGACCACCGCCTGCACCCGCCCGCAGGGCCACACGCGTACGTCGCCGGTCCCCGTCGGCACCTGGAGGCCCGCCTCCAGCAGCGCGCGGGGGAAGACCCACTCGTTGTCGGTCCCCTCGGGGGACAGGTCCGCCGGGAAGACGATCCGCACGGCCAGCGGCTCGGCGGGGGCGAAGCGGAGGGCCACCGGGATGGTCCGGTACAGCGGGTCGTCGGTGATCACGCGGGCGAGTACGCGCTCCTCGACGGCGGTCGCGGTCGCTGCTGGATTCTCGGCGGTGGCAGACATCGACAAGACTCCTCGAAATCGGAACATATGAGTCCGTTTGTCCGTCCAGCCTCGCACATTCCGACGAAAGCGCGAGGCGCTATTTGTGAGCCGGACGCTCTTGCCAACGGTTTGCAACTGGGCAATATTCTTGAAAGGTTAAAGACTGTGTGAAGAAGCGGAGCCCACTCCATGCATGTGCCCGACGGTTTCATCAACGCACCCGTCTCGGTGGCCGCCGGAGTGGCGGCCGCGGCGGCGGTGGCCGTCAGCCTCCGCGGCGCCCGCCGCGAGCTCGACGAGCGGACGGCGCCCCTCGCCGGCCTCGTCGCCGCCTTCATCTTCGCCGTGCAGATGCTGAACTTCCCGGTCGCCGCCGGCACCAGCGGCCACCTGCTGGGCGGTGCGCTCGCCGCGATCCTCGTCGGCCCCTTCA
Source organism: Streptomyces sp. NPDC058662 (assembly GCF_042716255.1). Classification (NCBI taxonomy): domain Bacteria; kingdom Bacillati; phylum Actinomycetota; class Actinomycetes; order Kitasatosporales; family Streptomycetaceae; genus Streptomyces; species Streptomyces sp. NPDC058662. The sequence goes on from NZ_JBHXRU010000079.1 coordinate 1,394, forward strand.
CGGGCGTGCTCTGCGTGTCCGTGGTGCTGCTCATGCAAGGGCTGCTCTTCGCCGACGGCGGGCTGAGCGCCCTCGGCGTGAACATCACCGTCATGGGCGTCGTGACCGTGGTGATCGCCTACGCGCTCTTCCGCGGGCTGCTGGCGGTGCTGCCCCCCACCCGCCGCTCCGTGACCGGGGCCGCCTTCGTGGCGGCCCTCGTCTCGGTGCCCGCCTCGGCCGCCGCCTTCACCGCCCTCTTCGCGGTCGGCGGCACCACCGACGTCGCCCTCGGCAAGGTGTTCACCGCGATGGTCGGCGTGCACACCCTCATCGGCATCGGCGAGGGCCTGATCACCGCCGCGACCGTCGGCGCCGTCATCGCCGTCCGGCCCGACCTGGTGCACGGGGCCCGGGAGCTCACCACCCCGCTGAAGCTGCGCGTGGACGGCCAGCTCGTCGACGCGCCGGCGACCGGCGCGGCGCCGGCCGCCGCACCCGCCACCCGTTCCACCAAGAAGGTGTGGGCCGTCGGCCTGGGCGCCGCCCTCGTCCTCGCCGGCTTCGTCTCCTACTACGCCTCGGCCAGCCCCGACGGCCTGGAGAAGGTCGCCGCGGACCAGGGCTTCGACGCGAAGGCCGAGGACCACGCGGCAGCCGACTCCCCGCTCGCCGACTACGGCGTCAAGGACGTGGACGACGCCCGCCTGTCCGGCGGCCTCGCCGGGATCATCGGCGTCGGCGCGACCGTCGCCGTCGGCACCGGCGTCTTCTGGACGGTGCGCCGCCGCCGCGCCGCGGAGCTCACCGCCACCTCCACCGCACCCCCGGCGGGCTGACCGTGGGAGCCGGCCACGCCCACAAGCTCTACCGGCCCGGGCACTCGCCGGTCCACACGCTGCCGCCGCACTGCAAGCTCGCCGCGACCTTCGCCTTCGTCCTGGTCGTCGTGTCCACACCGCGCGAGGCGGTGTGGGCCTTCGGCCTGTACGCCGTCCTCCTCGCGGCGGTCGCGGCCCTCGCCCGGATCCCGGCCGGCTATCTGCTGCGCCGGCTGCTCATCGAGGTGCCGTTCGTCGCCTTCGCCGTGCTCATGCCCTTCGTCGCGGAGGGCGAGCGGGTGGAGGTGCTCGGCATGTCGCTGAGCGTCTCCGGCCTCTGGGGCGCCTGGAACGTGCTGGCCAAGGGCACCCTGGGCGTCGCCGCCTCGGTTCTGCTCGCCTCGACGACCGAACTGCGGGCCCTGCTGCTGGGCCTGGAGCGGCTGAGGCTGCCGCCCCTGCTCGTACAGATCGCCACGTTCATGATCCGCTACGGCGACGTGATCACCGACGAGCTGCGCCGGATGTCCGTCGCCCGCCGCTCGCGCGGCTTCGAGGCGCGCGGCGTCCGGCACTGGGGGGTGCTCGCCAAGACGGCCGGCGCGCTCTTCATCCGCTCCTACGAGCGCGGCGAGCGCGTCTACCTCGCGATGGTCAGCCGCGGCTACACCGGCTCGATGCCGGTCATCGACGAGGCCGCGGCCGCGACACGCGCACAGTGGGGGCGCGCCTCGGCGCTCCCGCTCACCGCCCTGACCGTCCTGGTGGCGGCCGTCTGCCTGACGGGCTGACCCCCGCGCCGCGTGCGGCGGCCGACCCCCCTGACCGCCGCCGCCGCGGGTGGCGCATCGTAGGGAACACAGCACCGTAAGGAGATGCGGATGGACGCCTCGAACGCGCCGGCCTCGCTGGAGGTGACCGGGCTCGCCTACGCCTACCCGGACGGCCACCAGGCCCTCTTCGGAGTGGACCTGACCGTCGGGCCCGGCGAGCGGGTGGCCCTGCTCGGGCCCAACGGCGCCGGCAAGACCACGCTCGTACTGCACCTCAACGGCATCCTGGCCGGCGGCGCCGGCTCGGTCGCCGTCGGGGGACTGCCGGTCGCCAAGCGCCACCTCGCCGAGATCCGGCGCCGGGTCGGGATCGTCTTCCAGGACCCCGACGACCAGTTGTTCATGCCGACCGTCCGCGAGGACGTGGCCTTCGGCCCGGCCGCGGCCGGGCTGCGCGGCGCCGAGCTGGACGCGCGGGTCAAGGAGGCCCTGGACCAGGTCGGGATGGCGGAGTTCGCCGGCCGGCCGCCGCACCACCTGTCATTCGGCCAGCGCCGACGGGTCGCGGTGGCCACCGTGCTGGCCATGCGGCCCGAGATCCTGGTCCTCGACGAGCCCTCCTCCAACCTGGACCCGGCCTCGCGGCGGGAGCTCGCGGACATCCTGCGCTCGCTGGACGTGACGGTGCTGATGGTGACCCACGACCTCCCGTACGCCCTGGAGCTGTGCCCCCGGGCGGTGATCCTCAGCGAGGGGGTCATCGCCGCCGACGGCCGCACCCAGGACCTGCTGTGCGACGAGAAGCTGCTGCGGTCCCACCGGCTGGAGCTGCCGTTCGGCTTCGACCCGCGCTCGGTGTCCGTAACCCCGTGACGCGGGACCCGGCTGCGGCTGTCTGACCTGGTACGAGTCCCGGCCGGCCGTGGCATAAGCGGGCGCCGCCCGGTGTTGGACCGCTCGTGGACGTTCAGGGTGAGGTGGCGGAGGGCTTCGAGGCCGTCCGGGATGCATTCGTACGCAACTTCGAGGCGCTCGGGGACCGGGGCGCGGCCGTGGCCGTGTACCGCGACGGCCGCAAGGTCGTCGACCTGTGGGGCGGTACGAAGGACGCGGACGGCACGCGGCCGTGGGCCGCCGACACCGCGCAGATCGTCCGTTCCGCGACGAAGGGCGTGGCCGCGGCGGTACCGCTGCTGCTGCACCAGCGCGGACTGCTGGACCTGGACGCGCCGGTGGCCTCGTACTGGCCGGAGTTCAAGGCGGGCGGCAAGGAGAAGGCCCTGGTCCGCGACCTGCTCGCGCACCGGGCGGGCGTACCGGCCCTGGACCGCGGGCTGACCGCGGCGCAGGCCGCCGACGGGGTGTCCGGTCCGCGCGCGGTCGCCGGGCAGCGGGCCTTCTGGGAGCCGGGCCGGGACCACGGCTACCACGCGCAGACCTTCAGCTGGCTGCTGTCGGAGCTGGTGCTGCGGGTGAGCGGGCGCAGCCTCGGCGGCATCCTCGCCGAGGACCTGGCCGAGCCGCTCGGGCTGGACTTCTGGATCGGACTGCCGGACGAGGAGGCGCACCGGGTGGGCCGGGTGGCCCCCGTGGAGCCGCCGCCGGGCGGGAGCGTGCTGCGGACCCGGCCGAGGAGGAACGTGGCCGAGGCCTACGCCGACCCGGACTCCCTCACCCGGCGCGCCTTCGCGGCCATCGACCCCCTGCCGGACGAGAACGACCCCGCCTACCGCGCGGCCGAGCTCCCGGCCTCGGCGGGGATCGGCACGGCGCGGGCCCTGGCCCGCTTCTACGCCGCCACGATCGGGGTGGTGGAGGACGGCGCACGGATCTTCACCCCGGCCACCACCGCGCTCGCAGCCCGGGAGCTGTCGGCCGGCCCGGACCGGGTCCTGGTGGTGAACACCCGCTTCGGCGCCGGCTACATGCTGCACGGCCCCGCCTCGCCCCTGCTCTCCCCGGCCTCCTTCGGCCACCCAGGGCGCGGCGGCTCGCTGGCCTTCGCCGACCCGGAGGCCGGGATCGGCTTCGGCTACGTCACCAACGCCCTGGCGGCGTCGGTCACCGCGGACCCCCGCGCACAGTCCCTGGTCCGGGCGCTGCGCTCGGCGCTGTCGACGGTGTAGCGGGCGGGGGGCCTCGGGGGGCGCGGCGGTCAGCCGGCCTTGAGGACCGCCGCGACGACGGGGCCCGCCGCGTCGCCGCCGTGGCCGCCGCCCTCGACCATGGCCGCCGCGGCCACGTCGCCGCTGAAACCCGTGAACCAGCTGTCCGGGCTGCTCGCGTTGTCGACCTCCGCCGAGCCGGTCTTCGCGCCCTTGTCGCCGCCGACGGAGGCCATCGCGCCCTTGGCGGTGCCCTCGGTCGCCGTCAGCCGCATCATCGACACCAGCTGCTGGTGCACCGACGGCTTCATCCTGCGCTGCGCCGTCGCGATCGTCCGGCCGTCCAGCTCGGCCGGGACCAGCAGGGGCTGGCGGAAGACCCCGCTGCGCGCGGTCGCGGTGATGGACGCGACATTCAGCGGGTTCATGGTGATCCGGCCCTGCCCGATGTACCCGGCGGCCTCCTCCGCTCCCGTCGCCACCGGGACCTTGCCGTCGGTCGAGGCGATCCCCGTCTTCCAGTCCAGGTCGATGCCGAAGACCTCCTTGGCCTCCTTCGACAGGGCCGCGTCGTCCTTCACGTCGTCGATCGGCTTGATGAAGGCGGTGTTGCACGAGCGGGCGAAGCTGGTCGCGAAGTTCGCCCCCGGCAGGTCGAAGCCCTTGAGGTTGTGGAAGGCGCGGCCGCCCCAGACGGCCTCCTTCGTGCACTCCGCCGGTTTCCCGGCCGCGACCAGACCCCGGTCCAGGAGCATGGCCGCGGTCACGATCTTCAGGGTGGAGCCGGGGGCGCGGTTGCCCGCCATCGCCGCGTTGTAGCCGTCCTTGCGGTGGTTGGCGACGGCCAGGATGTGCCCGCTGCTCGGCTGAACGGCGACCACGGAGGCCTCGGGGAACCGGGCGACCGCCTGCTCGGCCGCCGCCTGCACCTTCGCGTCCAGGTAGGTCGCCAGGACGCTCGGCTCCCCCTCGACCAGGGTCAGCAGGGTCCGCTTGGGCGCGTCCTGAGCGGCCGGCTCGATCCACACCTCGGCGCCCGGCCTGCCGCCCGCCTTGGCGCCGTACGTCGCGCGCAACTGGTCCAGGACGGGCCGCAGCGAGGGGTACTTCTCGGCGCTCAGCTCCTCGCCGTCGCGGTCGACGGCCTTGACCGGCGGACTGGCGGGAGCGCCCGCGCGCAGCTTCTCGTCCTTGCCCAGCTGCGGGTGGATCACCGCGGCCTGCCAGTCGACCAGCGGCTTCCCACTGGTCAGACCGCGCACCACGGTCAGCTGGGAGTCGTAGGCGAGGGGCTTGGTGACGCCCTCGTACGTGATCTCCGCGTCGACCCGGAAGGGGACCGCGGCGCCGTTCGGGACGCCCGGGGTGATCACCGCCTTCGACACGTACGCGGCGGTCCTGAACTCCCCCAGCGCGGTCTGCGCGGCGGCGGCGTTGTTCGTCAGGTCGGCGGCCGCCCGGTGGTCCCCGGCCGCCCACGCGGCGAGGAAGGCCTTCGCGGTCGCGGCGGCGTCCTTCCCGCTGACCGGCCCGCTGCCCGCTTTCGCCGGTCCCCCCTCGGCGGCGCTCCCGCCGCCCTTCGCGCCCTCGCCCACCAACGTGTAGGCCCCGTACCCGGCTCCGCCCAGCATCGCCAGGAACACCCCGCCGACGACGGCGCCTTTCGCTGCCCCGTTCACGTATGTCCTTCCCCCGAACCCCCAGTTCTCTGAACATGTTCAAAGAACCCTTGGTGCGGACCTTACGCCGCGCAAGGAACCCGACACCCCCTTCGTTACCGGACCGGAACATCCCCCGACCCCCCGCCGCCCTCCCAACCCGCCCCGCGCCGGGGGGCCGTTAGGGCCCGCTTGGAGCAGGCGCACGTGAGCGGCGTCTCTGTCAGTGGTGCCGTGCATGATCGGCGCGTCATCTCGTCGCGGAAAAAGGGAAATGCCATGCCGATCACCAACCAGCGGGTAGCAGGACACGCCTTTCTGCGGCAGATGTACGACGACTCGTACTTCCCTGATCACGTGGTCGACCGGGGGAAGGCGATCCTGCTGCGGTTGTGCGAGCGTATCGAGGCAGAGCCGCCCTCGGATCTGGAGGCCCTGTACGCGCTCACCCGGGCTGCGACGGAGGAGTTCAACCTCCTGGACGAGGAGTTCGTGGCGGCCGGGAGCGAGATCGAGACGGTCGCGCGTGAATGGATCTGTGACGAGTTCTCCCTCGTCGCCTCGGCATACGGCTTCGCGGACGCGGATGCGGAGGAGCTCACTGCCTACCGGGACTGGTGAGAGCACGGCATGGCCCCGGTGGCCCCCCGTGAAAGCGAGGACGGGCCCGGCACCATCAGGTGCCGGGCCCGTCGTTTTGGCCGCTACACCCAGGTGTCCAGCCACATGCGGCCGCGCCAGGAGTCCATCGGGAGGGTCTGGCCCGTGTAGATGGGCCAGAAGTAGATGAAGTCCCGTGGCCTTGGCCGCTTGCCCCTCTGACCAGCTGCTACGTCTCCAGCAACAGTGCCCAGGGGGTCACTGGGCCGTCTATGGGCCGTGATCATGGTCCGGAGTGGCCTTGAAGAGCCCGTCCACGGCCTTTCGTGTCCTGCCCTCGCTGCTCGGCATCAGGTGCGTGTACGTCCGCAGGGTGAAGCCGGGGTCGGCATGCCCCAGGTACTGGCTCAGGGCACGGATGTTCTCGCCGGCGTCCAACAGGACGGACGCGTAGAAGTGCCGCAGGGCGTGCATGCCGTGCTGCGGGGCGGACGCGTACCGCTCACCGTCCTTGGCCGGAGGGATGATTCCGGCGAGGGCTAGAGCGGGCTTCCACATGTGGTCGTTGAAGTGGCTCACCCGGACGAACGTACGGCTCGGGCTGGGGAAGATGAGCGACTTCGTCACCGGGGGACCGTCCGGCGTCCGCCAGGGCAGGGTGACCTTCACCGGAGGGTGGAGCTTGGAGTGCGCGCGCAGCTCCGCTGCCACCGTTCCCGGGAGAGGGACGGAGCGCGCCTTCGCGCCCTTCGGAGGGGCGAAGACGTACTTCCCGCGAATGCGCTTGAGCTGGTGCTCCACGCGGAGCCACGCGCCCACGTAGTCGATCTCGTCCTCGGACAGCCCGAACACCTCGCCCTGACGCAGGCCGCACCCGGCGGCGATGTCGACGGCGGTGCGCAGGTGTCGGGGCAACTCGGCCCGCACCGCGAGTACCTGGGTGGCGGTCCACGGCGTGACTCGCGGCGGGGCGGGCTTCGGTACCTGCACGGACCGGGCCCGGCACGGGTTCTTGGACAGGATCCCGTCATCGACGGCGGCGCCGAATGCGGCGCTGACCGTGCCGAAGATGATCCGACGGTGCGAGGAAGCGGGGACGTTCTCCTCCAACTCGCCCAGCCAGGTCCGGATGTGGCCCGGTTGGAACGACGGCATGGGACGGGTGCCGATGTACGGATAGGCGTGCAGCCTCAGCCGGCGCTCGGCTGCCTCGCGGCTGTTGATCTCCGTGGTGTGGGTCTTCACCCACTTCTCGGCGAACTGACGGAAGGTGATGCGGTTCGCGCGCGGGTCGATGTACTGCCCCCGGGACATGTCGGCCGCCGTTTCGTTCAGCCACATCTCGGCAAGCCGCTTCTGCTTGTCCGGGAAAGACTTGCTCTTCTCCGTGCCGTCGGGGCCGATGTACCGGGCGCGATAGCGGGCGCCGGTGCCGTGCCGGTCGCTCTTGACCCGGACGGGCTTTCCCTCGGGTCCGGGTTCGGTCTTGTACCAGCGGTCTTGGATGTGGCCTGCCACGGTGGGGCCTTTCTGGGGAAGCAGGGAGGGCGGGCCCAGGCGGGCCCGCCCTCGGCGGTGATGGTGGTGCCGTCAGGCGGCCTGGCTGATGTCCTTGCGCTTCTGCTCGGAGATCCAGTCGTAGACGTCGGCGGGGTCGTACCGGGTGTGCTTGCCGACGCGGAATCCGGGAGGGCCGGTGCGCTTCTTGCGCCACTGGTAGAGGGTCTCCACCGGTACGTCGAGGAGTTCGGCGACGTCGTCGGGGTTCAGGTAGCGGTCCGGTAGTCCGCCGCGCAGGGTGGCGCGGGGGTCGCTGTGGGCGGGCATTGCTCCTCCGGCGGGTCGGCAGGGCATGTCGGGTGGGCGCGAGGCTCGCGTGCTGTCCGAGCCCCGGATTTCTGCGTCATCGCGTCATCTGTGTCATTTGGGGGTCTGACCTGCGGTTTTTGGGTGACGCAGTGGGCTGCGGTGTGTCATCGGCTGTGTCATCCGCGTCATCGGGGTGTCGGAGGGGGTGACGCAGTGACGCACGATGACGCAGCCGTGGGCCGTCTGCGTCACCCTCGTATGCGCAGGTCACCGGCGGTTTTGGGGCCCGTGGTGACGCGGGTGACGCAGCTTCTCTTCTCTTAGGAAAAGACGGGGGTGGTTTCTGTTGTGGTGCGCCCCCGCTCAAGGCGAAGGAGGGGCCGCTTCGCGGCACGACCCTTGCGGCGGCGGCAAGCCGCCGGACAGGCAAGAGGAGCACCCCCAGCCCAGGCGGGGCGTGCTCCTCTTGCCCGTACAGGGCCGCCCCTGGGGGCGCGGGTCAGAACGCCGCTTCCTGCCGGCCGGGAGGTTCGGGGGCGGGTCGGGTCATGGCGATGTAGCGGGCGGCTTTGGTGCGGCCCCAGTCGACGAGGACGCCGCGGGCGGCGAGGGTGGGCTGGAGGCGCTTGAGGCGGTCGGAGAAGACCTTGCCGGTGGTGGGCCAACCCTTGGGCAGGGGACGGAAGTCCTCGCCCGCGTAGAGCTGGGTGACGGCGTGCAGCCACTCCGCCGACGTCATCCGCACCTCCTCACCCGGCTCGGCACTCGCGGCCTGCTTGAGGACGGCCTGCGCCAAGAGGTCGCCCTCAATAACGTCGTCGTTCAGTTCGTCCAGGCCCGCTCGGTAGGCGTTCAGGGACCCGAAGCCACTCGCCACATCAAGCTGCGCGCACAGGTGGGCGAAGTCGGCCATGCGCAGGTCGGTGGGGATATCGGCTTCGGCGGCCCGGACCTTGACGGTGAGGTCCAGGAGGGAGCCGAGGATGACCGGCAGCACCTGCGCGTACTCCGCCCACAGCTCCGCCTCGGTCCGCCGCACCCGGGGCCGTTCCAGTCGGAGCGGCAGGAGGCGTTCGGCGAGGTCGGGACGGATGACGCCCACGTCGATACCGGTCAGCAGGAGGGGGCGGCGGTAGCGCGACCGGTAGACGTCGCCGTCGCTGAACAGCGCCCGCTTGATGCTCTCGGCCCCGGTCACGATGCAGCACATCAGGTCGGACAGATCCGGGGGCAGGTGGGAGAGGTTGTCCAGGGCGGTGATCCATCCGGCGGCCACGGCCGTGATCAGGTTCTCCTCGTCCTTCGGGGCCCGGCGCAGGTCGCCGGTCATGCCCTCCACGATCCGCATCAGCATGCGAGCCGCGGTGGACTTCCCCGCGCCCTGGGGGCCGGTGAGGAACGGGGCAGGGACGGGCACGGACGGCTCCAGGCAGCCGATCACCCAGGCGACGGCCAGGCACTCGCTCTCGGCGCTCGCGAAGTTGCACAGCCTCAGCAGAGCGTCGATGCCCTTGCCGTCGGTGTCCTTCTCCGGGAGGGGGAGTTCGCCGGTGAGTTGGGTGCGTCGCCAGCAGACCTCGCGCGGGTCGGGGGTGCGGATGTCCCAGCCGGTGGGGTGGATGCGGACGGACTTGCCGTCATCGCGCCCCAGGTCCAGCCAGGTCGCGCCGTCGAATCCGGGCGCGACCCGGATGTGGGTGGCCTGGACGTCCTGGCTGAGGGCAAGTGCTTCGATCAAGTCCAAGGCCTCCTTGAGTGCGGTCCCGTTGAAGGAGCCAATCCCGTCGTTGTAGAGACCGACCATGAGTTCCTGCCGGTGGCTGCCCGAGGTGCCCTGAGAACGGATCGGCCGGGCAACGGGGTGGCCGTTCCTCTGCGCGTAGACGGTGCCTTCGGTGGTGCGGAAGTACCGGAAGTGGTCCTGCGCGTAGTCGGTGATGATCTTTCGTGCCGGGTTCTTCTCGTCCTCGGGCACGGTCACATCCCCAATGCGGTACGGGCGTTGGTCCAGGCGACCTCGCAGTGCCGGGCCGATTCGCCCTTGGCCTGCGCGGCGGTGGACAGGCGCCCGGTGTGTTCCTCGGTCAGGCAGCCGCACCGGCCGTGGGCGGACAGCACGGCGAGGAAGGTCCGGTACACGGTCGTGTGGATGGCTTCGGTCGCCGCGGTGATGCGCTGCTCGGCCATGGCGATCCCCCGTTCCAGGTAGACGGGTGAGCGGTGCGGGCACTGCCCGCCCCCGGGCAACGCGGGCACGATGACCGGGCGGGTAAGCCGGACGGTGGGTTGCTTCACCGCGAGGGCGCGCACGACGTCCGGGAGCGGGGCCATAGTGCCGGTGCCGGGGCCGCGCCAGCGGGCGTAGGACATCGTGGACTTCAGGTCGATCCCGGGGCGGACGCCGTTCATTGACTGCATGGCGCCCCGGTAGATCCAGTGCTCGCCCCGTGTCGTCGGCACGACCTTGGTGGCGGGAAGGGTCTGACGGGCCCAGGCGACGGCTTCGGCGTCGTCCAGGTCCACCACGGTCAGACCGGCCCCGCCCGGGTGGTAGGCGACCGCTCCGGCCTGACGCCAGGCACGGGCCCAGGCCGGGCCGGTGAGGACGTCCGTTTCGGTGGTGGCGGCGCCCCAGGCGTGGCAGGGGGCCGGGCACCGGCAGGGGCCGGCAGCCTTCATGTGCGGGCGGTCCCCGCACGCCGAGCGGGTGCAGGCCGGACAGTTCCCGAACGGCTCCTTCCCCGCCCGAAGCGGAAGAACGGGCAGGCCGATCCCCGCGAGCCAAAGCGCCGTCCGCAGGAGACCGCTCGTGCGGATCACGCGGCCACCTCCCCGGCCGGGATGCGGGTGAGGAACGCGCGGCCGATCCACTCGGTGTACGCGGGCGGGATGGCCTCGGTAAGTTCCTCGTGGACGTCGGTCCAGTCGATGCCCATGGCCGTCTGCATCTCGGGGATGGTGACCTTGCCACCGCCCTTGCCGTAGGCGGCGACGTAGGGCCCGTCGCGGTAGACGCCGTGGCGCCAGCCCCGGACGTAGCCGCGGTGCCGGGGGTGCCGGGGCTGCGCGGCGGTCCAGCCGCCGAGTTCGAAGTTCCGGTGGCGGAGCACGCCGAGGCCGAATTGTTCGCCGCACAGGGTGATGTCGCGGCGGACGGGGGCCTTGCCGTTGGGCTGCTCGATCACGTACGGCAGGCCGGAGGCGTCCAGGAGCGTGCGGAGTGCGGGGATGAGCTGGACGTGCTCACGCCCCCATCCCATCGCGCGGTTGGTGCCGACGGTGAGCGAGCATCCGTCCTGACAGGGCGGGGAGGCGTGGATCGCCGAGTAGGCGGCGATGTCCCCGGAGGTGATCAGGTCGGCGAGGACGGTGAGGGCGTCGCCTTGGCGGAAGGGGAACGGGTACCGGGGGCGGGGGCGGATATCGACGCCAGTCACCTCGAATCCAGCCCGGTGGTAGCCGACAGCGGCGCCGCCGGAGCAGCAGAACAGGTCAAGGAGTAAGGGCCGGTCGTTGCTGTGGTCTCGCAGGATGTGGGTCGTGTGGGTCATGCTGGTCTCTCCAGTTCTTGCGTTCTGGACGAGAGCGGCCCCGCTTCATTGGCGTGAGAGGGGGCCGCTTTCGGCATGTCGGGGAAGGGTCAGAATCCGTTGTGGGCGGCGGCGCCAGGGCACTCGTATCCGAGGCAGTCGCACCCCTGGCATTCCTGGCACTCCTCGGCGTCGCAGTCGTCGCACCAGTGGTGGCCAGGGCAGTTGTACTGACAGCACTCGTCGCAGTAGGTGTCGTCCACGGGTGGGCCTTTCAGCGGTTGTTGAGGGTGCCGGTGGCGCGGCCGAAGAGGCCGGTGGCGGTGATGTTCTGCGTGACGTGCTGGACCGGAGCGCGCCCTCGGCCGGCGCCGCGGGTAGCGCGGAGGAGGAGCGGGAGGGCGGTGCCGGCGGCGATGAGGGCGACGAGGGCCCAGAGGGCTTCGGCCATGGCGAGGACTCCGGGGGCGGCGTAGGAGATTCCGATTCCGGCGGCGCCGATCCCGCTGCCCAGGGTCGGGGCGAGGAGTGCGGTGGTCTTGGCCCACGTCGGCACCGCGGCCGGGGTCGCCGGGGCGGGGGCCGTGTCGGTGGGGGTGGGGTGGGTGTAGGCGAGGGTGCGGGTGCCGTCGGGGAGGGTGACCCAGGCGATGCCAGTATTGGTGGGCAGGGTCGGCACGAGGGTCGTGGTCGGGTGGGTCGGGGTGGAGGTCCAGGTGATCGGGGCCGGGTGGTGGACGGCCGGTTCGTGGGGCATGAGGATGCCTCCCGGGTGTGGGTCGGGCCCGCGCCGTGGGGGTGGGCGCGGGCCCGCAGGGGTGAAGTGTCAGGGCGGGTGTCAGGTGGTGTCAGAGGCTGGGCGTCACGGGTTCTGACAGCGGTTTTGCCTAGGGGTTTGGGTGTCAGGGCGGTGTGACGGTGTCAGGTGTCAGGCGGCCATGAGGGAGGGCACGATCCGCCACCGGCCGGTGGCGGAGGTCGGCTCCAGGCGGCCGTCGAGGGCGGCTTCCTTGAGGCGCTCGGAGACCCAAGGGCGGGAGAGGTTGTGGCGGTCGCACCAGTCCATGAAGTCCTTCGGACCGACGACCATCTGGCCCGCCGTCTCGAAGTCGTCCAGGGCTCGCGCGAAGAGTTCGCGGGCCTCGGCGGGCGACGGCTTGTGGCCCGGGGATTCCCACATCGGGGTGTCGTCCCCGTCCTGGTCGTCGGGGAGTTCGGCCTCGGGGTCGATGCCCATGTCCTCGGGGTCGGTGAAGAGGCCGTGCGATTCCGCTTCCATCCCGGGCCCTTCCTCGTCGGCGGCCGGTCGCGGCGTTGGTTCGCCACCTGTGGTGGGGCGGCCGGTGTAGTTCTGTCCGGCGACCGCGCTCGCGGCTCCGGCGGTGATGGGGTCGGCGGTGGCGCCGTGGCGTTGGGCCCAGGCGGCGAGGGCTTCCAGGGTGGGGAGAGCGGTGTGCGGAACGGCGAAGGTGCGGCCCGGGGAGGGGTAGCGGTCCTCGCGGATGCCCGGTGAGACGACGTAGCAGTAGCCGGGGCGGCGGTTGCCCCAGGCGCCGGGGTGGGCGCCCGCGTCGATGACCGTGTCGGGGAGGGAGAACCCTTCGTCGCGGGGGTCGCATCCCAGGGCGATTACGGACGGCAGGGACGCCCGGGTGGAGGTGGACATCTGGTCGTAGGAGGGCCGTTGGAGGGAGACGATCAGGGAGACGCCGGCGGAGCGGGCTTCCTGGGCGATCCCGGTGAACGCGTCGTCGCCCATCAGCCGCAGGGTGTTCGCGGCCTCTTCCATCCAGGTGACCAGGAACGGAAGACCAGCGCAGCCGCAGGGGCTGCCGTCCGGGCGGCAGGTTTGGTTGGTGGCGGTCTGCCGCTGGGCGGCTTCGGGGATCCACTGGCGGTAGCCGTGGGCGCCGAGCCAGCGCGTGCGGGCGGGGATGACCGTCTTGATGGCCTCCACCATGACCTCGGTGTCCGGGCCGCCCTCGGCGGCCCAGTCCAGGCCGGGCAGGAGCGGGCGGAAGTCCTGGAACATCTTCGGATCCGACACCCAGAGCAGGACGTCGCGGCGGGAGAGGATCTCCGTCATCAGGTTCAGGGCGGTCTCACCCTTGCCCGATCCGGTGCCGCCCGCGATCAGAACGTGGGTCGCGTTGCGCTTGGCCTCCGGGTCACCCGGCAGCCACAGGACCAGGGGCGAGCCGTCGTCGTAGCGGCCGATGACCAGCGGCTCCGCGATGCTCCCGCCCAGACTGGAGGGGCCGGGATAGTCCGCGACCTGGGCGAGCATGTCCTCAGGGACGATGACCAGTTCCCCGCGGCGCGCGGAGCCGGGGTCGCCCAGGTAGCGGACGGCGGACGTGGGCAGGTCCAGCGCGGACGCGAGACGGGGCAGGACCTTGGAGACGTCGTCGTTGGTCTGCTCCCCGGCCTCCAGGAGCATCTTCGCGGTGACCCGGTTCGGCTCCACGGAGGTGGCCCCGATCTGGGCGCGGGCGAGCCCGACTTTCTCCAGGAGGCCCTTGTCGGTGCTGCCGGTCGGGGCGCCGTCGACGTTGCGGCGCAGGACCATGCGGATGTTCCACGACAGGGCGAGCGCCGGTCCGCCCATCAGGTACAGGTCCGGGAGAGGGCCGGTGAGGGGTCCGGCCAGGCAGGCGCCGGTCAGCCACGCGGAGCCCGCGGCCACGGTGATGGCCGAGTGCAGGCGCCGCTGCTGACCGGTGGCCTTCCCGGCCCACCACGTGACCCCGGTCAGGGCTACGGAGGCCAGGGTCAGACCGACCCCGGCCGCCGCACTGCCCTGCCACTGCAGGCTCCCCAACGCTCCGGCGAGGCCGAGCCCGCCGGCGGCGAGCCAGGGCGGCAGGTGGGGCTTGGCCCGGTGCAGGACGTAGGCGGTGATCCCGGATCCGTCCGAAGAGCCGCGGAGCTGGTCCTCGTACTGCTGTTCAACGCTGTGCTTGTGCTCGACCATCAGCTGGTTCTCCCTTCTAGAGCTGGCCCCAGTCCATGCGCGGCTGCTGGGGCGGGCGGGCGCGGTGGCGGACGCGGTTGATCTCTTCCTCGTACTCCTGCTGGAACAGGGCGTAGGTCGCGGCGGCGTTCTTCGCCGCGTCCCGCAGGGCGTCTGCGGCGCGCTGCATCTTCCGGGCGACCTTCGCCGCCCTGATCCGGGAACCGCCGATCCGCCCGTTCGGATCGGGGACCTGCACCAACGTGGCCTTGAGGATTTCGGCGCCCATGGCGACCTCGATGGAGAGTGCGACGCCAGCGGCGCGGACGCTGTTGCAGTACTGGCGGACCTGGGCCGGGGAGGTGAACTCCGGCGCGGGCAGGAGGTTCTGGGCCTGCCGGCCACCCCCGGACCCGTTCGAGGACGCGAAGCCCCCACCGCCGCTGTTGCCGCGGCCCCCGCTGTTGACGGTGAGGTTGAAGCCCGGGGAAAACGTCTTGTTGTTGACCTTGGTCTGCGAGCCGTTCGCACCCGGCCGGGGACCGGACCGGGTCCGCTGGGTGCCGGGCCGCTGGGCGCCGACCGTGTTCCATCCTCCGCCGGCAGTACCCCGGCCGGTGCCCTGGTTGCTGGTGGCCATCAGCGGCTCTCCTTAGTGAGGGTGGTGGTCAGGCGGCGGGCGATGACCCAGGCGACCTGCGCGGACAGCGTCAGGAGGGCCCAGGCGAGGGCCACGGCCGGGTGGGCGGGGCTGAACCAGATGGCCACCGGCACCCAGCCGATCGCCCCGGTCACCGCGGCGGCGAGCAGTGCCCGCCACGTCCTCGTGGTGCGGGAAGTTGCCGGGCGGCGGCGGGTGATCCACGCCCACACCCCGACGGGGGCGAGGGCGAGCGGGGTCAGGAACCAGGCAGTACGGGGCTCGATCAGGTGCACCAGCCCGGTCACGACCAGCAGGATGACGGCGAGACCGGTCGGGGCCCAGGTGCGGCGGTGCTTCCACAGCCAACGCCCCGATGCGGCGGCGGCCCGGGCGGTCAGGGTCGGCCCCTCCTCGGGGGTCAGGACGACGATGACGGGCCGGCCACCGCGCTGGTGCGGGATCCGAACGGTCGGAGCGGCCAAAGGCCGCGTGCGGCGAGACACAGCAGAACTCCTAAAGGCAGGCGGGAGGTTCAGGCGGCGCGCTGTTCAGGGAAGTCGTGGCAGGCCACGCACATGCCGAGCGAGGTCGGGATGACGTAGGGGAGGTGGTCTCGGCAGACGGGGCACCGGCGGCGGGCCGTGTTCGCCTTCTCCAGGGCCGCCCAGCGATCGGCGGTCATGGGCCGGACCGGTTTCGCCCGGTCGATCCGGTAGAGGTAGGCGACCAGCGGGCCCCGCCGCCGGCGGGGGCGTTCGAGCTGGGCGACGACGTCCTGGCCGCCGGGCCGGAGTCCGGCGGCGCGGAGTTGGCGGCGGGTGGCCAGCCCGTCCGGCGCGAGGCGCCAGGAGTAGACGGGCAGGGTGGTCATGCGGCGTTTTCCTCTTGGGAGAGGAGGGTGCCCCAGGCGGTGCGGACGCGCTGTTCACCGCCAACGAACCCGGCGGCCCGGAAGGCGGTGACCGCGTGCCGGTAGGACATCGCCGGATCGGTGGAGTAGCGCAGGAACCGCAAGACGACGACCAGTTGCGTGTCGGTGAGGGCCTCACCGGCTTCGGGGACCGTCACGCCCGCGACGGCAGCGACCTCGTCCAGCGTCACGGGCGTCACGGCCGGGTGGGACGCCCCCGTGACGGCCGCCGGCTCCAACTCCGGCACAGGTGGCGTGACCTGTGTGTCTTGCCCGTCACGGGTATCCGTGACGGGCGGTAGAACCGTCGTTTCCTTGCCCTCGGTGAGGGCGGGGGTGGGGTCGGCCGTCACGGCGGGCGTGACGGGCATCGGCGGGGGTGTGACGGGGAGGGAGAACATGCCGCTCAGGGCCGCGTCGGCGCCCTCGGTCAGGCGCTCCCGCTGGACGTCCAAGAGTCGGGTGCCCAGGGCCAGGTCTCCGGCTCCGACCTTCCGGGCCAGCTTCCACGACGCCTTGACCGACCTGTCCTGGATCCTGGCGTCGGGGTGGTTCGCGGCGCGGGCCCGGTGGTAGGCGAGCGCTTGGACGACGGCTGCGTTGCGGGCCTCGGCTTCGGCGTCGCGGCCGTCGGTGTGGACGACGATGCGCCGGGCGAGGAAGGCCATGCCCTCGGCGGACACGCACATCCCCATCGGTGTGATCGCGTAGATGACGGTGCGTCCCACGTCGGGGGCGGCCATCGCGGCCATCACGGAAGCCGCGGCCGGCAGCGCCCACAGCCCCAGTCGGATCACCCTCGGCGAGGACTGGCCGAGCATGGTCAGTCCGAGAAGGACCAGCCCGAGAACGGCGGTGGCGCCCTCACCGGCCGCGACCGCGCCGAGCGCGGTACCGGAGCCGTAGGCGTGGGAGATGTTGCTGTACGTGCCCGCCCCGCCCATCACGCCCGTGCCGATCATCGGCACGAACGCGGCGGCCAGCACCGCCTTCTGCGCCGTCGACAACGGGCGCCGGCCCACGGTCACGCTGGTCTCGCTCATGAGGTGACCCCGTCTCGCCGGTACTCGAACGGGGTGTAGGTGATCGGGTAGTCGGCGGCACGCTCGCGGATCTGGCTCGCGGCGAGCCACGGGTCGCGGCTGTGGTCGAGGTTGGCCCGCACGGTGCTCCGCACGATTCCGGCGCGGTGTTCGAGCAGCTGCCGGTAGGCATCCTCGTCTGCCGCCGCGAGCGACGGCAGCGGCACGTCCAGCGCGTCTGCGACCGCCGCGAGGAGATCCGCGTAGCCGGCCCTCAAGGTGCGCTCGTTCATGCCGCGTCACCCGCGAACTGCGTACCGGTGGAGCGGTTGGCCGCGTCCCGGCGGGCGGTCAGCACCCGGTGATGGGCCCGGCGGATCCGGCGGCCGTCGAACTCCGACGCCGGCCGGTCCAGCAGGACAATCAGCGCGTCCAGCAACTCGACCTCAGCCAGCACGACGGGCATCTCAGCCTCGATCGCGTCCAGCTCTGCGTCAGACGGCTCCAAACCGTCCGACCACGGGGTAAGGACGCTCTGAAGTGCAACGATGGACTTCATGGGACTTGCTCCTTCTACAGAGGAACGGGACTCAGCAGCCCCCGGCGTTCCAGCGCCGGGGGCTGCACTGTGTTGGGGGTTCAGCGGTGGACGACGGGCTTGTCCAGGTCGCGGTGGTGGAGCGTGACCGTGTGCCCGGCGCCCGTGAGCTGGTGGGCCAGGGTCAGGGCGACGGTGGCGGCGCGGTGACGCCCGCCCTGGCACCCCGTGGCGATGACGAGATGGCCGCCGCTCGGCCCGGCCGCGAACGCGTCGGCCGCGAGCACGGTCGCGCCGATCAGCGGCACGATTCCGGGGGTGGCGAGCACCGCGTGGCGTACGGACTCGTCCTCGGCGGTCAGGTACCGCAGCTCCGGCGACACGTGCGGGTCCCGGAAGTGGCTGCGCAGGTCGAGCGTGAGGTGAGCCGCGGGTGGTGCCGCGTGGAGGTAGCCGAACGAGACGATCTCTACGTTCACAGGAACTCCTTGGGACAGGAGCGGGGGTTCCGGCTCCCCACCACCCCGCCCGTACAACGCCAGAGGCGCCGGACGGGCAGAGGAGGCAGCCGGCCGCCGCACCATCAGCGCGGCGGAGGAGCGAACGACGCGAAGGGCGATCCCGCCCGCACTGGTCAAGTGCGGGCAGAGCCCAGGGTCTTAAGCGGATCACTGCGGCCTCCGTGGAGGATGCGAATGAGGGAAGGCTTCGCCACCGCCGCTGCCGCAGCGGAGGGCCCGAGCCTTGATCGGTGCGTCATCGTCACTGCTCTGACGCAAGCAGGGCGGCCGTGGTCAGGTGGCACCCGAGCGGCTGACCTCCCGAAAGGAAGGGATGATTCGCGCGGATGTTCTCCAGAGCTGCACACGAGCAAGGTGCCGCCGGGCGGCCCTTACCCGGCCGCCGCAGGAGCGGGGACTCTCACCCCGCCAAATCAAGCACTCTGTTCAGTTCTCAAGGACAAGCCAGTGGCTCTCCGACGGGTGCGGTAACCCCGAAGGGCTCCCGTAAGAACGGGACACGCCGGACGCCGAGAGGTACTGCGGGCATAGGTCGGTACAGGCATCCATGCAGGTCGGAGCCAAGTAGCTGCACCTACCGCATGAGATACATGCTTGAACATGTCTCTCAGGTTGGCGGTTCTGAGTGAGGCTGTCAAGCTCTTCGCCTCAGCCAGTCCGCCTTGTGGTGTGACATCAGAGTGCCGCCGAAGCGTGGGACGAAGTCACCGCGTCCCTGGACGACTTGGGACGTCCTCGATAGCGTTCCGCGGGGCGGCTGCGTCCCTAGACGTCCCTGGGGGGTCGGATGGCGAACGAGCGGTTAAGGTCCGCGATGCTGACGCAAGGCGTCGCCGTGGATGCCCTGGCGGAGCACCTTGGGGTCGACCCCAAGACGGTGGAACGCTGGATCACCAAAGGGCGGGCGCCATACCGGCGCCACCGCCTTGCCATCTCGGCCTTCCTCCGGGAGGACGAGGGCTACCTGTGGCCCGACGGCCTGCCGGACGGGCAGCGTAAGGACGCTGCGGATGCCGAGGTGTTGAAGGTCTACCCGCATCGTTCCTACGTGCCGGCCGACCTATGGCTCCAGCTGTTCGGTCGGGCGGAACGGGAGATCGGCGTGCTGGTGCACGCGGGTGTTTTCCTCGCCGAGAATCCGCGTTGGCCTCAGCTGCTCAGGCTGAAGGCGGCCAGCGGTGTTCGGGCCCGCATCCTGCTCGGAGACCCGGAGAGCCCAGAGATTCGGCGTCGAGGGGACGAAGAGGAAATCGGCGAGGGTGTGGCCTACAAGGTTCGCGAGGTAATGAAGCTCTACCGACCCCTGTACTCGGTTCCGGGCATCGAGTTCCGGATTCACCGCTCAACTCTGCACAACTCGCTCTACCGGTCGGATGACGAGTGGTTGGTGAACACGCAGGTGTATGGGGTGAGCGCACCCCTGACGCCGGTTCTCCATCTACGCAAGGTCGCCGGTGCTGAGCTGGTCTCCACATATCAGCAGAGCTTTGAAAAGGTCTGGTCCGAAGCAGTCCCCATTGAAGGATGAGCATGAGCCGCCGTACTGACTATTTCGACGACCCCAACGCGCCGAAGGCCAACAGCATCGTGCCCGCAGTGACGGCGTTCGTGGTCAACGACGCGGGCGATGTGCTGATGGAGCGGCGTTCGGACAACGGCCGTTGGGGCATGCCGGGGGGTGTCCAGGAGATCGGGGAGAACATCGCCGGAACGGTGGTCCGAGAGGTCCTGGAGGAAACCGGGATCCTGGTCGAGGTCGTCGGGCTGGTGGGCATCTTCACCGACCCGGGGCACGTCATCGCATTCGCGGACGGCGAGGTGCGGCAGGAGTTCTCGCTCTGCTTCCGGGCCCGGCCGGTCAGCGGCGAAATCAGGGTGAGTTCGGAATCCCTGGAGGTGCGGTGGATCCCTCGCGCCGAAGTCGAGTCCCTCGACGTATCGCCCACTACCCGCCAGCGACTGGAGGAAGGCTTCCGCGACTCGCCGGTCCCGCGAATCAGCTGAGCCTGGACTGCTCGGTCTCGAAGCTACGCTGGCGCACCCGGGCAACGCGAGCCAGCAGCTCCGGTCGAGCCGCGGATACGGCCCGGAACACGACGTGATCGGGGCCGTACCGGTCCAGTACCTCGGTCAACCGATCGGCTGGATCCACGAGTGCGCCTACGGGGCTGCTGGTCAGATCGCAATAGGTGATCGCGTCCACCAGATCAGGATCTGCGGGACCGAACTCCGCCAGGGCATCGTCGAGCCCCAGCTCGGATGCTTCCCACGGGGAAGACGTGTGGAAGGCCACGACGCTGCACAACCGAGGGTCGGCACCTACTACGTCACGCAGGTAGCGCGCCCCATCGATCATGTGCTGCCCGGTGTCCACGGCCGCCCGTGCGTACCCGACGTCGTGCGCGATGGCTGCTGCGGCCAGCAGCTCTGCATCCTCACCCAGAGCCGGAGCCAGCGTAAGGGCCTGCGAGTAGACGCGCTGTGAATGAGCCCACCGTTTTGGCAGGCTCTCGGCGAGCAAGGACTCCGCGAGGTCGTGAGCCCACTTGGCCAACTGCATGTGAGTGCCTCCAACGCTGTCGCGATTTAGGACGCTGGGCTCACGAACCGCCCCACGCCGTGCCGAGCTTGCACGTGCCCTGCGCCTTCCAGTTCGTGCACGGCACGACGGACGGTTCCCCGGGCGACTCCGTAGGTCTCGGCCAGTTCTGCCTCGCTTGGGAGCTGAGCGCCGGCGGGCAGGTCACCCGTCCGAATGCGCTCCAAGAGGTCCGTCATGATCCGCTTGTATGGCGCCATCTGTGCACCACTGCCAGTCTGGCGGCCGACCCCGGCGACGGTGGTCACGTCGCCGGTCTCCTCTAGCGTGCGAAGCGCACGACGGACGGTCGTGCGTGCCACGCCGAACTCCCGGCCGATCTCTGCCTCGGAGGGAAGGCCATCCGGGTACGCCCCCTCAGCAATCCTCGCCCGCAGGACCTCTGAGATCGTCAAGTACGTCCCGCGTGGGCTGGCGTTCGGCACGCATCCTCCTTGAGCCGGCTCGCGCGGGTGTCTGCATGGGCCCCGCGCGGTCCAGCTTCGCATGTGCTGGTGTGTCGGGTCTCAGGTGCGGGGCTAGAGCTCTTCAAGGGGTCATTTCCCCTCTGTGTGCCTGAATGCCCGTACTCGATCGGCGTAGATGCTGTGATGCTCCGGAAAACTCTTGGTCGCGAGAAAGTTCAGCAGTTCTTCAGCGCCATGGAGTGGGAGAATAGGACCCGTCTCCGCCAAGCGTCGTGATAGTAGATGGAATGCGCGAGTGCAGTGATTCCTGCGCAAATAGTCAAGGGCAACGACGGATGAGTGGGAGAGGCCGGGTTCAAACTCTTCAGCGATCCTCTGACTCAGCTCGGCCACTCCTTTTTCGTAGCCCCTGAGGCGGAGAGTGCTCAGCAATTCCAGCGGGGCGTAGGAGCTGCCCAGGTGGAGAGTGCTCACGGACTCAGAAACCCGCCTGAGGAATCGGTGAGCCATCTCGCTTTCGCCTGCCACGAACAGATTTGCGATAAATGGATGGATCCTAATCGTGTTCGTAATGTCGGCGGTGTGTGCGATACTGCGAAGCTTTGTCCGTGCACGCTCGTCTAGATCGGACCCCGGCTCGATGTAGTTGATGAATGCCGCAAGCATCTCGGCGTCCATGTCTTCCTGTTCGAACTGAGCCAGTGCAATCTTGTGGCCAAAATCCCTTATGTCGTCATTCCCGGAGCTTGTTAGATCCTCAATTAGTGAGGCCGTAGACCAGAAATCCTTCATCTCAATGTCGCCTATTGAGCGGCTGATCGAGCGGGCGTATAGGTGAGCCGCTTCGGCTTCTCCCGCCATGCTCAGTTCTCGATAGATAACCCCCATCTCCAGCGGCGGTCCGGTGGTGAGCAGTTCCGGCGTCTTGGCGATCCGCTGCACCAATCGATCTTTCTGTGTTGGGTGCTGATGAAAATCAATCAAGGCCCATCCGACCGTCATGGTGTCGCTCAAGTCGAGATTGTCGATAAACCTATCCGCCGTTGCCCGAGATGCTGCGGGATCCATAGATGGGTTGCTAAGGAGTGCGGCCACCGCGATCGGGTCACCCTCGGAAGCGAGCTCTGACCAAAGGAAGGCAGATTCCTTGAACATTCCGCGCTCGTCCGCTGCTCGCGCGAACGCTGCCAAGGATGAATAGTCGGTAACGTGAGAGGTCACCACTTTCCAGAAACTGGCAGGGACAGGCAGTTGAGAGCGCTCAGCCTGAGAGTGTTGTACAAGGTAATCGGCTAGGCGAAACCGCAGGTCGCAGCCCTCTTCTCCCTGGCGTACCTTGAGCATTGGGCGGGCGGCGCCACGTAGCTCGGTCCCAGCGTGAGTCAAAGAATTCGCGAACCAGTCTTCAGTCAAGCCGCTCCATTCCTCATCGGACAGGTATCCCGGTGACGCTTCTCGTAGAAACTTCTCACTCAAGGAATCTGGGCGTCCGACTGCGTATGCATCCATTGCGGCGGAGAGGATCGCCCATGTGCCGGGATTGATGTCCCGGCAGTCGTTGAAGAACTCCAACAGTGCAGGCCCTGCTGCGATGTACTGCGTGATGCGGCCAGCTGATGCATTAATGGCTGCGCGGAGTCTAGGGTCGCCCTCCGCTGCTTTTGATAGCACTGTGGGTTCGAATCGATTGTCTATGTCGATTCGAATCGCCCTGTGGCTCAAGAGTGCTTTACTCTGCGGGAAAGATCCGGTCGGGTCTGTTAGCTGCTGCCAGTAGCGAGGCCATATGGTGCCTACCAGCTTGACGCCGGCATTCTCGTCCAAAAATGTTCTGAGTGATGCGGCTGCTTGTTCGCCGCCATCGGGGAGTAGATAGTCCTGTAGTTCATTGAGCCATATTATGGTTCTCGGGTTCAATGAATTTGACGTCAGTGCTTCCAGGAGAGCTTCTGGCTTGTTAGGGGATATGGGGTGATACAGGAGCCATCCGGGCATCGAGCGAACGGCCTCGTAAGCTGCTCTTGTCTTGCCGGTAGACGAGCCGCCTGCCAATATGAGGAGATTTGACCCATCACCCTTGAGGGCAGTCCGCAGCTGAAAGTCATGAGCCCGTTCTATGTAGCGGGGAAGCCCGCTAGGTGCCCCATCCATTTGAATAGGGCGGTGCACTTCGAGGGTGAGAGGGTCGTTATAGCTCTCCACTGGTCGGCCAAGCCAAGGTCGCTTACTGCTCTCCGCGTCGGCTTGGCGGGAGCGAGTTTTGAGGATGGCTGCTTTGCGGAGTTCCTCGAAGCGAGCTGGCTCTCGGGTCAGGCTGCGGTGTGTCGAGGACGTCAGCACGGCGACGAGTGCCGCGAGATCCATTTTTCGTGACGGCACCGCCTTTGCGTGCATCCAGTCACTGATCGACGAGGGGCTGGCCGATGCCGTCCCCCGACCCTCGGAGATCTTCCGCGCGAGTGACCG
This sequence comes from Streptomyces sp. NPDC058662, assembly GCF_042716255.1. Taxonomy (NCBI): domain Bacteria; kingdom Bacillati; phylum Actinomycetota; class Actinomycetes; order Kitasatosporales; family Streptomycetaceae; genus Streptomyces; species Streptomyces sp. NPDC058662. The sequence goes on from NZ_JBHXRU010000079.1 coordinate 24,728, forward strand.
GAGCGTAGGGCTGCCTGCCTCTGCATACAGAGCCTGCAACGCCGACGCCAAGTCCTGCTCGGACTCAGGGTGTGCCGTCACTTCCCCTCCATTCGTGTCCGAGTTCGGAACCTGTCCGCCTCCGGACGGTCCGGACAGCGCGCTGGCCTGGGGTTTTCTTACCGACGGGATGGCCACGTGTCGCCGGACAGGTGTTGTTCTGGCGGTCTGGTGACGTCACTGAACGAACACGACGTGATCGGAGTCCTGTCATGACCCTCTTTAGCCAGGTGCCGTGGCTGTTCAACGAAGTGCCGGATGCGCTGATCGTGGTGCTCCTCCTACGTGCCTGCCGGCCCTTGGTCCTGCTGACAGCCTTCTGGACAGCTTCATATCGCGCGCCGCGCGAACACCAGGCACGGCTCTTCAGCATCCTTGCCGCGGCGGTCAAGGCCGCGCACGTCTCAGAGAAGAGGGGCTCAGGCCCGCAGGGCTTGCAGTAGGGCAGGTGAACGACACGTGGACGGTAGCGCTTACGGCCACTAGTTGGTTGCGCTTCCGCCCAGTTCAGCAGGGGCAACGTTGCGGCGTGCTTTAGCTCCCGCTCGTGCGAGATCTGGCTTTGTCGAGCGGGGCCGTCTTGGGGCCGTCGAAGGGCGGCCCCGGATGGCCAGCGACCACCACTAACAACCGCAACAGACCCGGCACCTGATGGTGCCGGGTCTGTCGTTTTCGCTGCTAAACCCATGTGTCCAGCCACATCCGGCCGCGCCAGGAGTCCATGGGCAAGGTCTGGCCCGTGTAGATCGGCCAGAAGTAGATGAAGTTCCACACGATCAGCAGGACCAGGACTCCCGCCCCGATCGCGCCCAGCGCCCGGCGGCGCTCGGTCGAGCCCGCCGGGCCCAGCAGGGCGCCGATCATCATCGCCACCGCCAGGCACAGGTACGGGACGAAGACGACCGCGTAGAAGTAAAAGATGGTCCGCTCCTGGTAGTTGAACCAGGGCAGCAGGCCGGCGGCCAGGCCGCAGGCGATGGCGCCCGCCCGCCAGTCGCGGCGGAAGAACCACCGCCACAGCACGTACAGCAGCGCGAAGCAGCCCGCCCACCACAGCAGCGGCGTGCCCAGTGCCAGCACCTCGCGGGCGCACTTGCCCGCCTCGGTCGCCGGACAGCCGTCGGTGCCGGGCGCGGGGGACTCGTAGAAGTAGGAGACGGGGCGGCCCAGGACCAGCCAGCTCCACGGGTTGGACTCGTAGGTGTGGCCCGAGGTCAGACCGACGTGGAAGTTGTAGACCTCGGTCTCGTAGTGCCACAGGCTGCGCAGCCACTCCGGCACGAAGGACAGCGAGCTGCCCCGGTCGTGCTTGGCCGCCCAGTCGCGCAGGTAGCCGCCCTTGCCGTTGTCCGGGCTGAGGATCCAGCCCGACCAGGACGCCACGTACGTCACGACCGCGACCGGGACCGTCGAGACGAAGGCGGGCAGCGCGTCCCGGCGCAGCATCGCCGCGTACGGGGCGCCCGCGCCGGCCGTGCGGCGCGCGGCCGCGTCCCACAGCACGGTGAGGACGCCGAAGAAGGCCAGGACGACGAAGCCGTTCCACTTGGTGCCCGCCGCCAGGCCCAGGCAGACCCCGGCCAGGATCCGGTACGGGCGCGGGCCCAGCCGCAGCGTCTCCGCGATCCGCAGATCGGGCCGGGTCCGGCCCTCGTCGTCCACCGGGAGCGCGTCCGCGAGTCTCGCGCGCGCCTTGTCCCGGTCGATGACCAGCGCCCCGAAGGCGGCCAGCACGAAGAACATCAGCACCAGGTCCAGCAGCGCGGTGCGGCTCATCACCAGGTGCAGTCCGTCCACCGCGAGCAGCGCGCCCGCCAGGCAGCCCAGGAACGTCGAGCGCAGCAGGCGCCGCCCGATCCGGCACAGCATCAGCACGGACAGGGTGCCGAGCACGGCGGTCATGAACCGCCAGCCGAAGGGGGTGAAGCCGAACATCCACTCGCCGAGCCCGATGACCCACTTGCCGACGGGCGGGTGCACCACGTAGCCCGGGTCGAGCGGCAGGGAGATCCCGTCCGGGTTGGCGAGGATCGACTTGTCGATGTCCTTCGGCCAGCTCGCCTCGTAGCCCTGGCGGACCGTGGCCCAGGCGTCCTTGGCGTAGTACGTCTCGTCGAATATCACCGCCTTCGGGCTGCCGAGGTGCACGAACCGCAGCACCCCGGCGACGAGCGCCACCAGCAGCGGCCCCGCCCACGCGAAGATCCGCTGCCAGGTGCCCCACACCCGCGGGGGGAGTCCGAAGGTCAGCCACAGCTGCGGGGACGGCTTGGCGTACGGGGGCACCAGGCGGGCGCGCAGGTCCACGCGCGCCGTCCCGGACGGCGCCGCGTAGCCGAAGGCGCGCAGCCGGCGCGCCCAGGTGGTGGGCTCTTCTTCGCGTCCCGCCGGTGGGGCGGGAGGGGCCCCCGCGGGGCTGGGCGGCGGCGTCGCGGTACTGGTCACCGGGTCATCGTAGGGAACGCGTCTGCGGGCGCCCCAGTCCCCACGTGCGTTGCGGCCGGTGCGCCGCCCTTCGCCGCGGCGGCCCGGCGCCTTCTCCCGCGACGGACCGGCGCCCTTCACCGCCGTGGCCCGGTGCCTCGCAAGTCCCTGATGAGAGGATGATCCGGTGACCACTGATCAGCCGCACCGCGTCGAGCCCACCCCGTCCGCAGCCGACCCGCGGGGCGTCCTCGTCCTGGCCGGCACCCCCATCGGGGACCTCTCGGACGCGCCGCCGAGGCTCGCGGCCGAACTGGAACGGGCCGACGTGATCGCCGCCGAGGACACCCGGCGGCTGCGCCGCCTGACGCAGGGCCTCGGCGTCCACACCACCGGGCGCGTCCTGTCGTACTTCGAGGGCAACGAGTCGGCGCGCACCCCGGAACTGGTCGAGGCCCTGGAGGCGGGCAAGCGGGTCCTGCTCGTCACCGACGCCGGAATGCCCTCGGTGTCCGACCCCGGCTACCGGCTCGTCGCCGCCGCCGTCGAGAAGGACCTCAAGGTCACCGCCGTGCCCGGCCCGTCCGCCGTACTCACCGCGCTCGCCCTGTCCGGACTGCCGGTGGACCGCTTCTGCTTCGAGGGCTTCCTGCCGCGGAAGGCGGGCGAGCGCCTCGGCCGGCTGCGCGAGGTCGAGGGCGAGCGCCGCACGCTCGTCTACTTCGAGGCCCCGCACCGGCTCGACGACACGCTGGCCGCGATGGCCGAGGTCTTCGGCGCCGACCGCCGGGCCGCGGTGTGCCGCGAGCTGACCAAGACCTACGAGGAGGTCAAGCGGGGCGGCCTCGGCGCCCTGGCCGCCTGGGCCGCCGAGGGCGTGCGCGGGGAGATCACCGTCGTCGTGGAGGGCGCCCCGGCCGCCGGGCCCGCCGACGTCGACGCGGCGGAGCTGGTGCGCCGGGTGCGGGTGCGCGAGGAGGCGGGGGAGCGGCGCAAGGAGGCCATCGCCGCGGTCGCGGCCGACGCCGGGGTACCCAAGCGGGAGGTCTTCGACGCCGTCGTGGCGGCAAAGAACGCGGAACAAAAGGTGCCGTAATCCGGTAAAGGGCTAACCTGAAAAGCAAAGCTCAGACCGCGCACCGGGCGCTTTGGGCATGAGTCGCCCAAGGACCGTCCAACACTGGACAGGACCTGATGCGCTCCCGCCCGGAGAGGCGTCCACTGGCAAGGGCCCCAGTGGAACAAGAGGAGCTCGCATGAGTGAGATCGCAGACACCCCGCTCACCCCGGTACCCGCCGCCGCGCCCGCGCCCGCCCCGGCCGGCGTGCAGACCGTGCACGAGGCGTACTCCTTCGCGTGCATGCGGTGCGGATACGGCTGGGAACAGGCGTACGAGATCCAGCACCATGTCGACGGCCGCGGCCAGCCCTTCATCATGTACGTGGTCAACGGCGAGCGGGTGCCCTCGCCGCTGTCCAACCCGACCTGCCTGAACTGCGGCGGACACGTCGTACGGATCATGCGCGCGGGCCAGGTCTCCTCGGTGCTCGGCATGCTCGACCAGCTCTACCACCACCCCGTCGCCCCCGGCATCGCCGGACCGGTCCCCGCGGGCGAGAGCCTTCCGCGCACCCCCAAGCCGCACGGGACCTCCCCGCGCCACGACGCCCCGGGACCCGTCCTGATCGACGAGGCCGAGCGGCGCGGCGGGCCCCTCTCCCGCCTCCTGGACCGCCTGCGCCGGTCATAAGATCGGCTGTATGAGCTCTCGCCCCGCCCCCTCCGAGGCTGCCGCCTCCAACGCTGCCGTCTCCAAGGATGTGCCGCCGCCGCTGCCCGACCCCCTCCGGGTGGCGGTGGCGGACTCGCACACCCACCTGGACATGCAGTCCGGCACGGTCGAGGAGGCCCTCGCGAAGGCCGCCTCCGTGGGCGTGGGCACCGTGGTGCAGGTGGGCTGCGACGTGAAGGGCTCCCGGTGGGCCGCCGAGACCGCCGCCGCGTACGAGAACGTGCACGCCGCCGTGGCCCTGCACCCGAACGAGGCCCCCCGCATCGTGCACGGGGATCCCGACGGCTGGTCCCGCCAGGGCGCCCGGGCCGGCGGCGGGGAGGCCGCGCTCGACGACGCACTCGCCGAGATCGAGGCGCTGGCCGCGCTGGACCACGTCAAGGCGGTCGGCGAGACCGGCCTGGACTACTTCCGCACCGGGCCCGAGGGCATGGCCGCGCAGGAGCGCTCCTTCCGCGCCCACATCGAGATCGCCAAGCGGCGCGGCAAGGCACTGGTCATCCACGACCGCGAGGCGCACGCGGACGTCCTGCGCGTGCTGCGCGAGGAGGGCGCCCCCGAACGGACCGTCTTCCACTGCTACTCCGGCGACGCCGAGATGGCCCGCGCGTGCGCCGCCGCCGGGTACTACATGTCCTTCGCCGGGACGGTCACCTTCAAGAACGCGGCGCAGCTGCGCGAGGCGCTGGCCGTCGCCCCGCTGGAGCTGGTGCTCGTCGAGACGGACGCGCCCTACCTGACCCCCGCGCCGTATCGCGGACGGCCCAACGCGCCGTACCTCATTCCGCTGACCGTCCGGGCGATGGCGGCGGTCCGCGGGCTCGACGAGGACGCGATGGCCACCGCCCTGGCCGTCAACACCGCGCGCGCCTTCGCCTACTGACGGTCCCCCGATCCCGCCACACTGAGTAGTCGTACGACTTTGGTCGGTGACGGCCGCTCCGCTATGGTGCCGTGCCCCGACCAGAGGGTGCCGGACCACCAGTGGAGCGAGCGTCGTGAGCGATACGCAGGGCAGTCACCGCCGCGGCGGTCCCGTCCCGGGGGCGTACGAGGCCGAGTCCCCGGCCGGGCCGGACACCCGGGCCCACTCCGCGACCGCGACCGCGCCGGGGCTGCCCGACGCGCCCGCCCCCGCCGGCGCCCCCGGGCCGGGGGTGCCCGCCCCGCGCGGCCTCGACGGC
>NZ_JBHXRU010000080.1:0-30003 GCF_042716255.1 Streptomyces sp. NPDC058662
CGGCGTTCGGGCGGGCCGGGGCGCGGGCCAGCGGTAGTTGCGGCCCCCCCCCCCGGCCCCGGGCCGCGGCCCCCCGGTTACCGACCCCGTCCCCCGCCCCGCCAGGCCCCCCCGTGCGGGGGGAGGGGCGACGGCCAGTCACGCCGAGACGGAAGCGGAGGGGGTCTTACGCATGGGTGGCGAATTCGGATCCGCGAGGAGCCGGGGCCCGCAGCCCTGGCCTTCGGCCGGCGCCCGTCCCCGCCCCGGCGGTGGACGGTCCGGAACCGGTACCGGTTCGTCCGCCCGGGGCGCCCACAACCCGACCGCCCGGCACGCCGGGCTCGTCGCGCTCGCCGTCTGCGTCGGCGTCTGGCTCGTGACCAGCGGTTCCCGTGAGCCCGTCGGGCCGCCCCTGCCCTCCCCCGCCGAGGCCCTGAGCGCCGACGGCTTCGCGGGCGCCGGCATCGCCCCGCTGCCCGGCTCACCGCCCACCCGGATCCGGATCCCCTCCATCCGCGTCGACGCCCCGCTGACCGGCCTGGGCCTGGAGCGGGGTGGCAGCCTCGAAGTCCCCCCGCCCGCCCGGCGCGACCTGGCCGGCTGGTACCGCGACGGCACGACTCCGGGCGCCCCCGGTACGGCCGTCGTCGCGGGGCACGTCGACGACGCCGCCGGCCCGGGGGTGTTCTACCACCTGGGCGCGCTGCGGCGGGGAGCGGCCGTGGAGATCCCGCGCGCGGACGGGCGTACGGCCGTGTTCACGGTGCACGCGGTGGAGGTCTACGACGCCGCGGCCTTCCCCGACTCCCGCGTGTACGGGCCCTCGCGCAGGGCGGAGCTGCGGGTGATCACGTGCGGCGGCGGTTTCTCACCGCGCACGGGCTACCGGGGCAACGTGGTCGTCTTCGCCCACCTCACCGGCACGTACTGAGGCTTCCGGCCGAGGCCGCCGCCCGTCAGCCCCACTGCTCGAAGCCGAGCTTGACGATCAGCGCGCCCACGACGGTCAGCAGCACGCCCCGGACGAAGCCGCTGCCCTTCTTGAGCGCCATCCGGGCGCCGACCATGCCGCCGGCCAGGTTGAACACCGCCATCAGCGCGGCCAGCTGCCAGAGCACCATGCCCTGGTACGCGAACATCGCGAGCGCTCCGGCGTTGGTGCACACGTTGACGATCTTGGCGGTCGCGGAGGCGGTCACCAGGTCGAGGTGGAGCAGCGCCGTGAGGGCCAGCACCAGGAAAGTGCCGGTACCGGGCCCGATGAGGCCGTCGTAGAAGCCGATGCCGAGACCGGCCAGTCCGATGGTGAGCAGGACGCGGCCGCGGCTGACGGGCGAGGCGGCCGGGGCGGTGCCGAAGGCGGGCCGGAAGAGGACGAAGGCGGCGACGACGACCAGCACCACCATGATCATCGGTCGCAGCGCGTCCTTGCTGATCCCTCCGGCGAGGGCGGCGCCGCCCATCGAGCCGGCGAGCGCGGCCAGGCCGACGCGGACGGCGAGTTTCACGTCCACCGGCGCTTTGCGCACGTAGGTCACGGCCGCGCCGGCGGTGCCGACGATGGCCACCGCCTTGTTGGTACCGAGGACGGTGGCGGGGTGGGCGTTCGGCAGGCCGAGCAGCAGGGCGGGCAGGAGCAGCAGGCCGCCGCCGCCCACCACCGCGTCGATCCAGCCGGCCGCCGCCGCGGCCACGCACAGCACGATGATCATCGTTGTTGATATGTCAGGCACGGTCACGACCCTAGGGACCGGTTCGGTGCACAGACCATCAATCCTCGGAAACTTGCGCAAAGGTTGAGCTTCGCCCGGCCGGCGCCCGGTCCGGGGCCACGGGAGCGGCCGGGTCCACGACCGCAGTGAGCACGCTCGCGGCCAGTGCGGCGGCCAGCCCGAGCCCGGCCGCCAGCCGTCGCGCGGGCGGTACGCAGGCCGGCGCGGCCAGCCACGCCCGCGCCGCGGAGGGCTTGCGGTGGCGCGGCGGGGCGCTGCGGCGGCCGTCGGGAGCGCGCCCCGGGACGGGCACGGACAGGGTGACGTGCAGCGGATGGCGCACGGGGCGGGGCCTCTCAGAAGGGGCGGGGGCTCAGGCGGTGAAGCACTCGCTGTGGATCGAGGCGGCCGGCACCCCGGCGCGCAGCAGCGCGGTCCGGGTCGACTCCGTCATCCCGGGCGGCCCGCACAGGTAGACGTCGTGCTCGGCCAGCCCCGGCACCAGGTCGGCCAGGGCCCGGGGCGCGAGCGGGTCACGGGCCGCGTCCGACGGCCCGAGCAGGTAGTGCAGTGCGGCCTGCCGCCCGGCCGCGATGGCCTCCAGCTCGGCGCGCAGCACCAGGTGCTCCGCGCCCTTGGCCCGGTAGAGCAGGGTGAGGTCCCCGGGACCGCCCGGCAGCGTCTCGAACAGGGCCCGCATCGGGGTGATCCCCACCCCGCCCGCGATGAGCAGCACCCTGGGGCGGGTCCGGCGGGCGGCGGTGAGCGCCCCGAACGGCCCGGTGGCCAGGACCCGCGTGCCGGGGCGCAGCCGGCGGACGCGGCGCGAGTGGCCGCCCAGGCCCTTGACGGTGATCCGCAGGGTGTCCCCCCGCACCGGCGCGGACAGCGAGAACGGCAGGGCGGTGTGCCACAGCCGCCGCTGGAGGAACCGCCAGCGCAGGAACTGCCCCGGTTCGGCCCGCAGTTCCGCCAGGTGCTCGCCCCGGACGACGACGGAGACCACCCCGGGCCCCTCGGCCCGGACCTCCGCGACCCGCAGCGCGTGCCGCAGTGCCTGCCGTACGGGTACCACGACGCGGTACCAGAGCAGCAGGACGGCGACCGCGGTGTGGGCGAGCGCCCAGAACCAGGCGACCGGCGCGAGATCGGGCCCGGCGAGCTGGTGGCCGAAGCCCAGCGCGGCGGCGAGGTGGACGAGCAGGTGAACACCGCGCCAGGTCTCGTGCGACAGGCGCCGCCGTACCGCGCGGGCGGAGGTCGCACCGACCGCGGCCAGGAGGGCGGTGCCGGCCGCGGCGGCGGCGAGCGCCGGGTAGCCGAGCAGCTCACGGGCGGCGGTGACCACGTCGACGCGCTCGTGCACGGCGTAGCCGAGCAGGGCGAAGAGCCCGTGCCCGAGGCAGAGCAGCAGGACGTAGCGGCCGCCGCGGGCGTGCCAGCGGGCGAGCCGGTCGGCGCCGACGCCGTGCTCCACGGCCGGTACCCGGGCCATCAGGAACAGCACCACGAGCACCCCGTACCCGGCGAGCAGGCCGGTCAGGTGCGCGGCCGTGGCGAAGAGGGCCTCGGGCCGGGCGGAGGGCCGGACCTGCACCGCCCACAGCAGGGCCACCGCCCCCGTTCCGCCCAGGATCCCGCCCCTGACCCGCACCGCCGCATCACGCATGAACGTCACGCTAAGGGCACCGCCGGTGACGCGGATGATCCTTAAGACGGCCTTGAGCAGGGCCTCACCGACCCTTAACCCGGGCGCTGAGGTCGGTGTTCCGTCCGGGAAACAGAGGCGATGCGGTGGGGAAACAGCGACCGCGCACGCTCGTGCCATGACCTCGGAGCAGCGTGTGGTGGTGATCGGCGGCGGCCTTGCGGGCCTGCGGCTCGCGCAGCGGATGGGACCTGCCGCGGCGGTGACCGTCCTCGGCGAGGAGAGCCGCCCGCCGTACAACCGCGTGCTGCTCGCCGAGGTGCTGGCCGGCCGGTACGCACCGGAGGTCACCGCGCTCCCGTCCCCCGGCCCGATGCTGCGCCGGGGGGTCCGGGCGGTCCGCGTCGACCGCGCGGAGCGGGCGGTGCACTGCGACGACGGCACGGTGGAGCGGTACGACACGCTGGTGATGGCCACCGGGTCCAACCCGGTGCTGCCCCCGCTGCGGGGGCTGTTCGAACCCGAGGGGCGGGAGCTGCCGGACGGGGTGCACGCGTTCCGCACCATGGACGACTGCCTGGCCCTGTCGGCGGCCGTCCGCCCGGGTGTGCGGGCGGTGGTGATCGGGGGAGGCCTGCTGGGCGTCTCGGCGGCCCGGGCGCTCGCCGCCCGCGGTGCGCAGGTGGTCCTGGCGCAGCAGGGCGAGCGCCTGATGGAACGCCAGCTGGACGCGGACGCCTCCGCCCTGCTGCACACCCACCTCACCGGTCTCGGTGTGGAGATCCACACGGAGTGCCGCGTCCGCGGCCTCCTCACCGCGGGCCCCTTGCCGGCGCCTCCGCCCGGTTCCCGTCCGCCGCTCCCGGGCCGGCCGGCCGAGGCGGGCCGCGGCGACCGCCGGGTCACCGGCGTCGAGCTCGCCGACGGCTACCGGCTGGACGCCGACGTCGTCGTGCTGGCCTGCGGCGTGCGGCCCCGTACCGGGCTCGCCTCGGCCGCCGGGCTGGTGGTCCGCAAGGGCATCGTGGTCGACGACCGGCTCCGCACCAGCGACCCCCGCGTCCACGCCATCGGCGACTGCGCCGAGCACGCCGGGCGGGTGTACGGCCTGGCGGGCGCCGCCCTGGAGCAGGCCGACGCGCTGGCCTCGGTCCTCACCGGCACAGCCGCGAGCACCGGCACGGCCGCAAGCACCGGCACCGTGACCGGCACCCGTACCTCCGGCGCCGCCCCCGGCCTCCCGGCCCCGTACGCCGGCACCCGGGCCCTGACCCGCCTCACCCTCGGCGCGACCGCCCACGGGCACTTCGACCTCGCCGCGTTCGGCGAGACCACCGCCCTCCCCGGCGACGACGTGGTCCGCCTCGCCGACGCCACCCGCCGGACCTACCGGAAGGTCGTCGTCCGCGGCGACCGCCTCGTCGGCGGCGTACTGCTCGGCGAGCTCTCCACCGTGGGCGCCCTCGCCCGCGGCTGGGAGGGCGACGAGCCCCTGCACGACCCCGCCGACCTGTTCCATCTGCTCACCGACGACGGAGGCCACTGACATGACCAAGCCCCTGCCCACGATCGTGCTCATCGGGCACGGCATGGTCGGCCAGCGCTACCTGGAGGCGCTCGCCGAGCGCGGTGCCACCCGGACCCACCGGATCACCGTGCTCTGCGAGGAGCCCCGGCCCGCCTACGACCGCGTGCACCTGACCTCGTACTTCTCCGGGAGCACCGCCGAGGACCTGTCGATGACCCCGGCCGGGTTCATGGATGAGCACGGCATCGCGCTCCACCTCGACGACCCCGCCGAGCACATCGACCGGGACGCCCGCACCGTCACCTCCCGCTCGGGGCAGGTCTTCCCGTACGACGTCCTCGTCCTGGCCACCGGCAGCTACCCCTTCGTGCCGCCCGTTCCCGGCAAGGACGCCCCCGGCTGCTTCGTGTACCGCACGATCGAGGACCTCCTGGCCATCGAGGAGTACGCGAAGGGCCGCACCAGCGGCGCGGTCGTCGGCGGCGGCCTCCTCGGGCTCGAAGCGGCGGGCGCGCTCCAGGGGCTCGGCCTCGCCACGCGGGTCGTGGAGTTCGCACCGCGCCTGATGCCCGTCCAGGTCGACGACGGCGGCGGCGCCGCCCTGCTGCGCACCATCGAGTCCATGGGCCTGACCGTGCACACCGGCGTCGGCACCCAGGAGGTGGTGACCGGGGAGGACGGAGCGGTCAGCGGCATGCGACTCTCCGACGGCTCCACCGTCGACGCCGACCTCGTCGTCTTCTCGGCCGGTGTCCGCCCCCGCGACCAGCTGGCCCGCGAATCCGGACTGGACGTCGGCGAGCGCGGCGGCATCGCCGTCGACGCCCGCTGCCGCACCTCCGACCCGCACGTCTACGCCATCGGCGAGTGCGCGCTGGCCTGCGACGGCCGCGTCTACGGGCTGGTCGCCCCCGGCTACGAGATGGCCGAGACGGCCGCCGACGACCTGCTGGGCCGGGAGAAGGAGTTCACCGGCGCCGACCTGTCCACCAAGCTCAAGCTGCTCGGCGTCGACGTGGCCTCCTTCGGCGACGCCCACGGCGCCACCCCCGGCAGCCTCGACGTCGTCTGGTCCGACTCGCGCACCGGCGTCTACAAGAAGCTGGTCGTCTCCCCCGACGGGATCCTGCTCGGCGGGGTGCTGGTCGGCGACGCGGACTCCTACGGGCTGCTGCGCCCCCTCACCGGCAGCGTGCCGCCCGTCACCCCCGAGCAGCTGGTCCTGCCCGCCGGCCTCGGCGCGCCCGTCGCCCTCGGCCCCTCGTCGCTCCCCGACCACGCGGTGATCTGCTCCTGCCACAACGTCACCAAGAAGGCCATCACCGCCTGCTCCACCGTCCCCGAGGTCAAGAAGTGCACCAAGGCGGGCACCGGCTGCGGCAGCTGCCTCAAGGTGATCGGCCAGCTGCTGCCCGCCGCGGCCGACCAGGGCCTGTGCGGCTGCTTCCCGTACACCCGCTCCGAGCTGTACGAGATCGTCCGCACCCGCCGGCTGACCTCGTACGAGCAGCTGCTCGACGGCCACGGCCGCCCCGAGGCGCGCGGCGGCGACGGCTGCGAGGTCTGCAAGCCGACCGTCGGCTCGATCATCGCCTCGCTCGCCGCGACGCTGGGCACGAGCGGCTACGTCCTGGACGGCGAGCAGGCCTCCCTCCAGGACACCAACGACCACTTCCTGGCGAACCTGCAGCGCAACGGCTCGTACTCGGTCGTCCCGCGCATCCCGGGCGGAGAGATCACCCCCGACAAGCTGATCGTGATCGGCGAGGTGGCCCGCGACTTCGGCCTCTACACGAAGATCACCGGTGGCCAGCGGATCGACCTGTTCGGCGCGAGCGTCGACCAGCTCCCCCGGATCTGGGCGCGCCTCGTCGACGCCGGCTTCGAGTCCGGGCACGCGTACGGCAAGGCCCTGCGGACGGTGAAGTCCTGCGTGGGGCAGACCTGGTGCCGCTACGGCGTGCAGGACAGCGTGCGGATGGCCATCGACCTGGAGCTGCGCTACCGCGGGCTGCGCGCCCCGCACAAGCTCAAGTCGGCGGTGTCCGGCTGCGCCCGCGAGTGCGCGGAGGCGCAGAGCAAGGACTTCGGGGTCATCGCGACCGCGAGCGGCTGGAACCTCTACGTCGGCGGCAACGGCGGCGCCACCCCGCGCCACGCCGACCTGCTGGCCCAGGACCTCTCCGACGCCGAACTCATCCGCCTCATCGACCGGTTCCTGATGTTCTACATCCGCACGGCCGACCGGTTGGAGCGGACCTCCACCTGGCTGGAACGGCTGGAGGGCGGCCTGGACCACCTGCGGGACGTCGTCGTGCACGACTCGCTGGGACTGTGCGCCGAGCTGGAGTCCCTGATGGCCGACCACGTGGCGCACTACCGCGACGAATGGGCCGAGACGCTGGAGGACCCGGAGCGGCTGCGCCGCTTCGTCTCCTTCGTCAACGCCCCCGGCGCCCCCGATCCGACCGTGCGCTTCGTCCCCGAGCGGGACCAGGTCAAGCCGGACCTGACCGTCCTCACCCTTCAGCCGCTGGAATCCCTGGGAGGCACCCGATGACCGTAGAGCTGCGCGTGGCCGAGGGCTGGCTGACGGTGTGCGAACTGTCCTCGCTCACCCCGGGCCGCGGGGTGGCCGCCCTGCTGCCCGACGGGAGCCAGGCCGCGGTGTTCGTCGACCGCTCGGGGCGTACGTACGCCATCGGCAACCAGGACCCCTTCACCGGGGCGCACGTGCTCTCGCGGGGGCTGCTGGGCTGCGCGGGCGGACGGCCCTTCGTGGCCTCGCCGCTGCTGAAGCAGCGCTTCGACCTGGAGTCGGGGCGCTGCCTGGACGACGAGGAGGTGGCGGTCCGGACCTACCGGGTGCGGACCGCCGCGACCTCCTGAGCGGCGCGCGGGCGGTCAGCCCTGGAGGGCCGCCGGGTCCATCCACATGATCTCCCAGGTGTGGCCGTCGAGGTCGTCGAAGGCGCGGCCGTACATGAACCCGTGGTCCTGGGCCGGCCGGGGCTCGGTCGCCCCGGCCGCGACGGCCCCGTCGACGAGCTCGTCGACGGCGGTGCGGCTCTCGGCGCTCAGGCAGAGCAGGACCTCGGAGGTCCGGCTGGCGTCCGCGATCTCCTTGTGGGTGAAGTCCTTGTAGCGGGCCTCGGTCAGCAGCATCGCGACGATGGTGTCGCTGATGACCATGGAGGCGCAGTTCTCGTCGCTGAACTGGGCGTTGAAGGAGTAGCCGAGCTTGCCCCAGAAGGCCTTGCTGGCGTCCAGGTCCTTGACCGGCAGGTTGACGAAGATCATGGTGGCGGACATCTCGGTCCCTCTTCTCTCGCATCGCTGGCGCGCCCCGTGCGGCGCTTCCGAGAGGTGGACCGAGGCGCCGGGCGGGAATCATCGGTGCCGGGCGAAGTTTTTCGAATTCTCCGCGGCGGCGGCACGAAGGTACAGGCCAGGACGGTGACAGCGGCGCACGGACGCGCCGCCGTACGGGGCCTCAGGCCGCCGAGCGCAGCTCCACCGCCGCCAGCGGTACGAAGCCCACCCGGCCCTCGCCGCGCAGCGGGCCGGGGCCCGGGCCGTCGCCGTCCCCGCCGGTCAGCCGCTTGTGCAGGGCCAGCGCGATCCGCTCTCCCTGCGCCTTGGCCCGTTCCGCGTTCGGCCCCCGGTGCAGGCCGTCCACGGCCGCGGTCCACAGCTGCACCCAGCGCCCGAAGTCCGCGGCGGTCATGGACCGCGCCGCGTGCAGGGCGGCGTGCGGCGCGAAGGCGTCGCGGCGGTAGTGGGCCGTGCGGAAGAGGGCGCGCTCCCAGAAGTCGGTGATCCTGGGCAGGTGCGCGTCGAGGTCCGTGCCCGCGAGATCGGTGAAGAAGGGCCCGATCCGCCGGTCGGCGAAGGCGGCGGTGTAGAAGCGGCGCAGCACGACCTCCAGGTCGGCGCGGCCGGAGATGTCGGCAACGACGGAGTGCTTCATCCTTCCACCATCCTCCCCCATGCGCCCTGTCCCCGGGGTACGAAGTCCCCGCCGGAGGATTGAACCCCGGCCGGTCGCTCGGGCGTAATGAGGAGTTGACGTCACGTCAACTGGCGTCTTCTAGGTTCCTCGACGCGTGCGACCCCGCGTCCGACCGGCTGCGGGGCCTTTCCTCCCACAGGAGTGACCGTGGAACGTCGTAACTTCCTTCGCGGTGCCGTCATCGGCACGTCGGCGGCCGCCTTCGGCGGCACGCTGATGCGCGGTGCCGCCTACGCGGCTCCCGCGCAGCCCGGTCCCGGCCCCTACGGGGCGCTGGGCGCGGCGGATGCGAACGGCATCATGCTCCCCGCCGGCTTCACCAGCCGGGTGATCGCCCGCTCGGGCCAGACCGTCAGCGGTACCTCGTACACCTGGCACAGCGCCCCGGACGGCGGCGCCTGCTTCGCCGACGGCTCCGGCTGGATCTACGTGTCCAACTCGGAGATCAACCCGAGCGGCGGCGCGAGCGCGGTGCGGTTCAACTCCTCCGGGACCGTCACCGGCGCCTACCGCATCCTCTCCAACACGCGGCAGAACTGCGCGGGCGGCAAGACCCCGTGGAACACCTGGCTGTCCTGCGAGGAGGTCGACCGCGGCTACGTCTACGAGGCCGACCCGTACGGTGTGAACGCCTCCGTGCAGCGGCCCGCGATGGGCCGGTTCAAGCACGAGGCGGCGGCGGCCGACCCGGTGCGCCAGGTGATCTACCTGACCGAGGACGAGAGCAGCGGCTGCTTCTACCGGTTCGTCCCCACCACCTGGGGCGACCTCTCCTCCGGCACCCTCCAGGTCCTGAAGGCCGGCACGGCGACCTCCGGCTCCTTCACCTGGGCCAATGTCCCCGACCCGGACGGCTCGCCGACCGCGACCCGCAGCCAGGTCTCCGGCTCGAAGAAGTTCAACGGCGGCGAGGGCTGCCACTACGCCAACGACACGGTCTGGTTCACCACCAAGGGCGACAACCGCCTCTGGCAGCTCAACCTCGCCAACAACACCTACGAGCTGGCCTACGACGACTCGCTGGTGCCCGGCGGCGCGGCGCCGCTGACCGGCGTCGACAACGTCACCGGCTCCTCCTACGGGGACCTGTACGTCGCCGAGGACGGCGGCAATATGGAGATCTGCGTGATCACCCCGGGCGATGTGGTGGCGCCGTTCCTGCGCATCACCGGCCAGTCCTCCTCGGAGATCTGCGGCCCGGCCTTCTCCCCGGCGGGCAACCGGCTGTACTTCTCCAGCCAGCGCGGTACGAGCGGCAGCTCCACCGGCGGCATCACCTACGAGGTCACCGGCCCGTTCCGGGTCTAGGACCGGCCCGGCCGTCCCCCGGACCGGGTCCGGGGGACGGCTCCCGTCAGGAGGCCACGGCGCCGCCCTTGAGGAGGGCGGCGCCCAGCGGGGTCACCGTGTGCAGGACGGCGTTCCCGTGCCGCAGGGTGGTGACCAGGCCCGCTTCGCGCATCACGCCGGCGTGCTGGCTCGCCGAAGCCAGCGAGACCCCGGCCCGGCGGGCCAGCTCACTGGTGGTGGCGCCGTCGCCGATGGCCCGCAGCACCACCGAGCGGGTGTGCCCGACCAGCTTGCCCAGGGTGCGCTGGCGCTGCTCCTCCACCGGCCGGGCGGCCTCGCCGCCGGCGGGTGCCGAGGCCAGCTGCGCGGCCGCCGGGTAGACCAGCACCGGCGGCAGCTCCGGGTCGTGCAGGGTCACCGCGGTGCGCCGGCAGAAGAAGGACGGCTGGAGCAGCAGCCCGCGCCCCCGGAGCCGGACGTCCCGGTCCACGGGGTAGTCGCACTCCAGCACCGGCGCCCGCCACCGCAGCATCGGCGGCAGCGAGGCCAGCAGCTCGTCCGCGCCCCCGTCCAGCAGCGCCCGGCCGCGGGCGGCCCGCTCGGCCTCTATCTGGGCCTGGATGTGGGTCCAGTACGGCTCCACGGCCGCCCGGTGGTACGCGCGCAGCTCCCCGAGCAGCCTGGGCAGGTGCCGGGGGCCGTCGTCGAGCAGCTCCCGCAGCCTGGGCGGCAGGGGGGCACCCGGGCCGAGCCCGCCGCCCGGGTCCGCCGGGCGTCCCAGGCCCGCTCCGATGCCCGCGGCGGCCCGCGCGCCGACCTTCGCGGTCAGCAGCAGGAGCTCGCGCCGCATCCGCTCGGGCCGGATCCCGCGCAGGGCGTCCAGGGCCACGTCCCACCCGTACTGACCCTCCACGGGGGTCAGGAAATCAGGGAAATAGCCACGACTCGGTATGAGCATACCGAGCATACGTGTTTCACTATTCAACCGGCTCCGGGCTTCCGTTCGCCATTCACCGAACAACCGCGCATCACGCCGGTCCCTTAACCGGTGAAAGCTGAGAATCGTTTCCCACAACGCATCGGGACGCCCTGCCATCCGTACGCGTGCCAGGTCCACTCCAGTGAAATGGATACGCAGCACCGAACCCCCACCTGTGCAACCGCAATCCCCCCGCCCTATGAGTATGCATGCCGTCACACGTGGTCACCACGCCCTTTCAGCCACAGTTGAAACCCCTTTCGGCAGAGGCGTGACAACCGAAATCCTGTACTCCGCCGGGCACACTCCGGTGCGACCGAAACGCTCCGCGAAGGCCGTGGGGGGCTTTGCGGGGCCTGGCGGTCGGTCGCACCGGGAAGCGCCGACGTGCCCGGCAGAATGACAGCGGCGGTGGACGGGTGGGGATCCGTCCACCGCCTGCTGGCGTAAAGATTTGTTGAACAACAAATAGGTGCGCCCGCCCCCAGGGCGTCAGGGAACCCGGGGGCAGGCGCAGTCAGTGGCCCTCTCGGGCGGGGGGTCAGCGGCTGTCGCTGCCCTTCGACTCGGCGGCCGCGCGACCGGCCTCAAGTCGCGCCACCGGAATCCGGAACGGCGAGCAGGAGACGTAGTCGAGGCCCACCTCGTGGAAGAAGTGGACGGACTCGGGGTCTCCGCCGTGCTCGCCGCAGACACCGAGCTTGAGGTCGGGGCGGGTGGCCCGGCCGGCCTGGACGGCGCTGCGGACGAGAGCGCCCACACCGTCCTTGTCGATGGTCTCGAAGGGCGAGACCCCGAAGATGCCCTTCTCCAGGTACGCGGTGAAGAAGCTGGCCTCGACGTCGTCGCGGGAGAAGCCCCACACCGTCTGGGTCAGGTCGTTCGTACCGAAGGAGAAGAACTGGGCGGCCTCGGCGATCTGCCCGGCCGTCAGAGCGGCGCGCGGCAGCTCGATCATGGTGCCGATGCTCAGCTGGAGGCTGGTGCCGGTGGCGGCCTCGACCTCGGCGATGACCTGGTCGGCCTCGTCGCGGACGATCTCCAGCTCCTGCACGGTGCCGACGAGCGGGACCATGATCTCGGCGCGCGGGTCGCCCTTGGCGTTCTTGCGCTCGGCCGCGGCCTCGGCGATCGCGCGGACCTGCATCTTGAACAGGCCGGGGATGACCAGGCCGAGGCGGACGCCGCGCAGACCCAGCATCGGGTTCTGCTCGTGCAGCTTGTGCACGGCCTGGAGCAGGCGCAGGTCGTTCTCGTTCGCGTCCTTGCGGGACTCGGCGAGGGCGACGCGCACCGACAGCTCGGTGATGTCGGGCAGGAACTCGTGCAGCGGCGGGTCCAGCAGTCGGACGGTGACGGGCAGGCCGTCCATCGCCTCGAACAGCTCGACGAAGTCCTTCTTCTGCAGCGGCAGGAGGGCACTGAGTGCCGCCTCGCGCTCGTCGTCGGTGTCCGCGAGGATCAGTCGCTCCACCAGTTCGCGGCGCTCGCCGAGGAACATGTGCTCGGTGCGGCACAGCCCGATGCCCTGGGCCCCGAACCGGCGGGCGCGCAGCGCGTCCTCGGCGTTGTCGGCGTTGGCGCGCACCCGCAGGCGCCGGACGCGGTCCGCGTACGCCATGATCCGGTGCACGGCGGCGACCAGCTCGTCGGCGTCGTCGGCGCCGGCGTGCATACGGCCCTCGAAGTACTCGACGACCGGGGAGGGTACGACGGGTACCTCACCCAGGTACACCTTGCCGGTGGAGCCGTCGATGGAGACGACGTCGCCCTCTTCGATGACCGTCTCGCCGACCGTCATGCGGCGGCGCTTGGTGTCGACGTCGAGCTCCTCCGCGCCGCAGACGCAGGTCTTGCCCATGCCGCGGGCGACGACGGCGGCGTGCGAGGTCTTGCCGCCGCGCGAGGTCAGGATGCCCTCGGAGGCGATCATGCCGTCGAGGTCGTCCGGGTTGGTCTCGCGGCGGATCAGGATGACCTTCTCGCCGGAACGGGACCACTTGACGGCCGTGTACGAGTCGAAGACGGCCTTGCCGACCGCCGCGCCCGGGGAGGCGGCGATGCCGCGGCCCAGGAGCGTGGTCCTGGCGGCCTCGTCGAAGCGCGGGAACATCAGCTGGGCCAGCTGGGCGCCGTTGACGCGCTGGAGCGCCTCCGCCTCGTCGATCAAACCCTGGTCGACCAGCTGGGTGGCGATCCGGAAGGCCGCGCCCGCGGTGCGCTTGCCGACGCGGGTCTGGAGCATCCACAGCTGGCCGCGCTCGATGGTGAACTCGATGTCGCAGAGGTCCTTGTAGTGGTTCTCCAGCGTCGTCATGATCGTCATGAGCTGGTCGTACGAGGCCTTGTCGATGGACTCCAGGTCCGCGAGCGGCACGGTGTTGCGGATACCCGCGACGACGTCCTCGCCCTGGGCGTTCTGGAGGTAGTCGCCGTAGACGCCCGCGTGGCCGCTGGCGGGGTCGCGGGTGAAGGCGACGCCGGTGCCGGAGTCGGGGCCGAGGTTGCCGAAGACCATGGAGCAGATGTTGACGGCGGTGCCCAGGTCGCTCGGGATGCGCTCCTGGCGGCGGTAGAGCTTGGCGCGGTCGGTGTTCCACGAGTTGAAGACGGCCTCGACGGCGAGGTCCATCTGCTCGCGGGCGTCCTGCGGGAACTCGCGGCCGGCTTCCTTGGCCACGATCTTTTTGAAGTGCTTGACCAGCTTCTTCAGGTCGGCGGCGTCGAGGTCGGTGTCGACGGTGACCTTCTTGGCGGCCTTGGCCTCGTCGAGGGCGTCCTCGAAGAGCTCTCCCTCGACACCCAGGACGGTCTTGCCGAACATCTGGATGAGGCGGCGGTAGGAGTCCCACGCGAAGCGCTCGTCGCCGGCCTGCGAGGCGAGGCCGGTCACGGACTCGTCGGAGAGGCCAATGTTGAGGACGGTGTCCATCATGCCGGGCATCGAGAACTTGGCGCCGGACCGCACGGAGACCAGCAGCGGGTCGTCCGACTGGCCGAGCTTCTTGCCCATCTTCGTTTCGAGCGCGTCCAGGTGGGCACTGACCTCGTCGCGCAGCTCGGCCGGGGCCGTGCCGCTGTCGAGGTAGACCTTGCACGCCTCGGTGGTGATGGTGAAGCCGGGAGGAACCGGGAGACCCAGGTTGGTCATCTCGGCGAGGTTGGCTCCCTTGCCGCCGAGAAGGTCCTTGAGGTCGCGGTTTCCCTCGGTGAAGTCGTAGACGAACTTCTGATCTTTGTTTTCCGACACGGGTCTCGACTCCTCGAGGACTCGGGTGGCTGCCCTGACGGCCAGGAACATACCCAGATCGAAGGCTTATGGGTACGTCCACTTGGCGGTCATACGGCCGTAACCACCCGTGCGCCAGGAGATCGAAAGTAACTCCACGGTAGCCAGAACATACGAAGAGTCTTCACATCCCGAAGGAATGTGTGCTCATCGAGGCCTGATCCTGCTCGGATGAGCGATCATCGATCCCTTTGTATTCAAGAGTTGAACACACAAAGGGTGGCACCCAGTGCCACCCTTTGGAAGTCTTATCCGTGACTTTTGCGCTCATGTGAGCGCAACCCCACCCATGCGTGGCGTATGTCACGCCGCCCACGGCACGGTTTGCCAGCCGCGCTCAGCCTCCGGACGTGTCCAGTTCGGCTTCCTCGCTCACACCGGCACAGTCGTACGGATCCTTCAGCCAGCCATCGGGCAGGACAACCCGGTTGTTTCCGGACGTCCGCCCCCGCGGGCCGTCCGCGCTGTCGGGCCATCCTTGATCCAGATCCAGCTCGCTCAGATGAGCGTCCAGCTCGGCCAGGGAGGAGGTGACGGCGAGCTTCTTGCGCATCTCGGACCCCACGGAGAAGCCCTTCAAGTACCAGGCCACGTGCTTACGGAAGTCGATCACCCCGCGCGCCTCGTCGCCGATCCACTCCCCCAGCAGCTGCGCGTGCCGGTGCATGGTGCCCGCCACCTCGCGGAGCGTGGGCTTGTGGAAGTCCTCCGGCCGCCCCTCGAAGGCCGCCACGAGGTCGTTGAACAGCCACGGCCGCCCCAGGCAGCCGCGTCCGACGACCACGCCGTCGCAGCCGGTCTCGCGGACCATGCGCAGCGCGTCCTCGGCGCACCAGATGTCGCCGTTGCCGAGCACCGGGATCTCCGGCACGTGCTCCTTGAGCCGCGCGATGGCGTCCCAGTCGGCGGTGCCCCCGTAGTGCTGCGCGGTGGTGCGGCCGTGCAGGGCTATGGCGGTGACCCCTTCCTCGACGGCGATGCGGCCCGCGTCGAGGTAGGTGAGGTGGTCGTCGTTGATGCCCTTGCGCATCTTCATGGTCACCGGGAGGTCGCCGGCGCCGGCGACGGCCTCGCGCAGGATCGCGCGCAGCAGGTTCCGCTTGTACGGGAGGGCCGAGCCGCCGCCCTTGCGGGTCACCTTGGGGACGGGGCAGCCGAAGTTCAGGTCGATGTGGTCGGCGCGGTCCTCGTCGACGATCATGCGGACCGCCTTGCCGACCGTCGCGGGGTCGACCCCGTACAGCTGGATCGAGCGGGGCTTCTCGGTCTCGTCGAAGTGGATCAGCTGCATGGTCTTGTCGTTGCGTTCGACCAGGGCGCGCGTCGTGATCATCTCGCTCACGAACAGCCCCTTGCCGCCCGAAAACTCGCGGCAGAGGGTACGGAACGGGGCATTGGTGATGCCGGCCATGGGCGCGAGCACCACCGGCGGCTGCACGGTGTGCGGGCCGATCGCGAGGGGCGGCGGGAGCGTGGTCATCCGCCCATTGTCCCGCATGCCGGGGCGGTGGGGCGGACGTACCATCGGCCGCATGATCGAGCCGAGTCAGCCGGGCCGCCGCCAGCGCGTCATCGTCCTGGCGATCTGCTGCATGAGCCTGCTGATCGTCAGCCTCGACAACACCGTGCTCAATGTGGCGCTCCCCTCGATGCGCCGGGATCTGGACGCCTCCGTCGCGGGGCTGCAGTGGACCATCGACGCCTACACCCTGGTGCTGGCCTCGCTGCTGATGCTCGCCGGCTCCACGGCGGACCGGATCGGCCGCCGCAAGGTGTTCGTCGCGGGCCTGGTGCTCTTCACCGTGGGCTCCGTGCTGTGCTCGCTGGCCCCCGGCCTCGGCTGGCTCGTGGTCTTCCGGATGGTGCAGGCCGTCGGCGGCGCGATGCTGAACCCGGTGGCGATGTCGATCATCACGAACACCTTCACCGATCCGGC
The DNA here is from genome assembly GCF_042716255.1 of Streptomyces sp. NPDC058662. Lineage (NCBI taxonomy): Bacteria > Bacillati > Actinomycetota > Actinomycetes > Kitasatosporales > Streptomycetaceae > Streptomyces > Streptomyces sp. NPDC058662. Next base: position 16,377 of record NZ_JBHXRU010000080.1, read on the forward strand.
CGAGCGGGCCCGTGCCATCGGCGTGTGGGGCGCGGTCGCGGGCATCGCCATGGCCGCGGGTCCCCTGATCGGTGGACTGCTCGTGGACTCGGTGGGCTGGCGCTCGATCTTCTGGGTCAACCTGCCGTTCGGTCTGGTCGCGCTCGCGCTGACCCTGCGCCACATCCCGGAGTCCCGGGCGGCGCGGCCGCGGCGGTCCGATCCGGTGGGCCAGCTGCTGGTGATAGCGCTGCTGGGCAGCCTGACGTACGGGATCATCGAGGCCCCGGCCGCCGGGTGGCGCTCACCGCTGATCGCCGGCTGCGCCGTCGTCGCCGTCGCTTCGTTCGCGGGCCTGCTGATCTACGAGCCCCGGCGCGAGGAGCCGCTGATCGACCTGCGGTTCTTCCGCAGCGCTCCGTTCAGCGGCGCCACCGTGATCGCGATCAGCGCCTTCGCCGCGATGGCCGGCTTCCTCTTCCTCAACACGCTCTACCTCCAGGACGTGAAGGGGCTCAGCGCGCTGCACGCCGGCCTGTACATGCTGCCGATGGCCGCGCTGACATTCCTGTTCGCGCCCGTGTCGGGGCGGCTGGTGGGGACCCGGGGGCCGCGGCTCCCGCTGCTGATCGCGGGCGTCGCGATGGCCGCCAGCGGGCTGCTGTTCGCCGTCTTCGCGGCCGAGATTTCCACGCCGCTGCTGTTCACCGGGTACGTGCTGTTCGGGCTCGGCTTCGGCATGGTGAACGCGCCGGTGACGAACACGGCGGTGTCCGGGATGCCGCGCGCCCAGGCGGGCGTGGCGGCCGCCATCGCGTCCACGAGCCGCCAGACGGGCAGCATGCTGGGCATCGCGATCGTCGGCGCGGTACTGGCGGCGGGGCTGGCGGGGGGCTCCGACTTCGAGACGGCGGCCCGGCCGGCGTGGTGGATCATCGCCTTCTGCGGGGCGCTGGTGCTGGTGGTGGGCGTGGCGACGAGCGGGGCCTGGGCCCGGGAGACGGCGGCCCGCACGGCCCGCACCCTCGACCCCGCCTCCGCCCGCACGCCGGCGGACGCCTGAGGCCGTAGGGCGGCGCGGGCCCGGCGGCGCTCCGGCGGGGCGGACGGGGGCTCCGGCCGTCCGGCGGCGGGGGCGGGCGGCGTGGCGCGCTACTCCTGGCAGTCGAAGCCGTCCGCCCGCGTGTCGATCCTCGCGAGCAGGTCGCGGAGCGTGTCCCGGTCCGACGGGGAGAAGCCGGCGAACAGCCCCTGCTCCACCTCGTCGAGGGCCGCGTTCGTCCGGCCCAGGGCCGTGGAGCCGGACTCGGTGATGGCCACGTTGTGGCGGCGGCGGTCCGCCGGGTCCCGGCGGCGTTCGGCCAGGCCGTCGCCCTCCAGGTCGTTCAGGATCCCGACGAGCACGCTCGGGTCCACCTCCAACCGGTCCGCGAGCGCGCGCTGGCTGATGGGGCCCTCCTCCAGGTGCATGAGGGTCATGGCGTGCCGCGGGGTGAGACCGGCCGCGCTGAGCGCCCTCTTCATCCGGACCTGGGTGACCGAGCCGTGCCAGGCGAGCAGCAGCCCGAGCCGTTGCGGGGGGTGTGGTCCGTCCTGAGCTGCCGTCATGTCCACATCGTAACAACCGAGAAATGATTGCGGAGGGCCGATCGTTGATGATATTCAATGATTAGATACCATCGACCGTTGGAGCCCCCGTGTTCACTGCCTACGCCGTCGTCGCCGGCCTGCTCGCCCTCACCCTGATCGCCTCCGCCACGCTCACCCTCCGGCGCAACGACCAGATCCTCGCCAACATGCGCAAGGTCGAGGTGCCGGAGTCCTGGCTGCCGCGACTGGCCGCAGTCAAGGCCGCCGGCGCGGTCGGGCTGATCGCGGGCCTGTGGATCGCGCCGCTCGGCGTGGCGGCCGCCGTGGGCGTGACCCTGTACTTCATCGGGGCCGTCATAAGCCACCTGCGTGTCAAGGACTACGAGCTGGCGCCGGCGGCGGTCCTCGCCGTCCTGGCCGCGGCGGCCGTGGTCCTGCGCGTCGCGGCGTAGCGTTCGCGGCCCCTCCAGCCTTCCCTGGGCACCACCGTCGCCCTGACGAGTGACAGATATTGAAATCTGTCACTCGTCATGCCACTCTCGTTCCATGACTACGAACGAGAACGCCCTCGCGACCGCACCCGGAGCCGCCACCCGCCGTCTCGGCGCGAACGGGCCCCGGGTCTTCCCCCTCGGGCTCGGCTGCATGGGCATGTCCGCGCTGTACGGGGAGGCCGACCGCGCCGAGTCGATCGCGACGGTGCACGCGGCGCTCGACGCCGGTGTCACCCTGCTCGACACCGGCGACTTCTACGGCATGGGGCACAACGAGCTGCTGATCAACGAAGCCCTGCGGACCGCGCCGGCCGGGGCGCGTGAGCGCGCCCTGACCAGCGTCAAGTTCGGCGCCCTGCGGACGGTCGAGGGCGGATTCACGGGATACGACGGGCGCCCCGAGGCCGTCAAGAACTTCCTGGCCTACTCGCTCCAGCGGCTCGGCCGGGACCACATCGACATCTACCGGATCGCCCGCGTGGACCCGGACGTGCCCATCGAGGAGACCGTCGGAGCCATCGCCGAGGCCGTCGAGGCCGGACACGTACGCCATATCGGCCTGTCCGAGGTGGGCGCGGACACCCTGCGCCGGGCCGCCGCCGTGGCACCGATCTCCGACCTGCAGATCGAGTACTCGCTGATATCGCGCGGCATCGAGCGGGAGATCCTGCCGACCGCCCGCGAGCTCGGCATAGGGGTGACGGCGTACGGGGTGCTGTCCCGGGGTCTGATCAGCGGGCACTTCACCCGCGACCGCGTGCTGGCACCGGGTGACTTCCGCGGCATGAGCCCGCGCTTCCAGGGGGACAACCTCGACCGGAACCTCGCCCTGGTCGAGGCGCTGCGCGGGGTCGCGCAGGGCAAGGGCGTCAGCGTCGCGCAGATCGCCATCGCCTGGGTGCTCTCACGGGGGCCGCTGCTGGGCGTGGACATGGTGCCGCTGGTCGGCGCCCGGCGCCGGGACCGGCTCGCCGAGGCCCTGGGAGCCGTGGAGGTCGTGCTCAGCGCCGCCGACCTGGCCGCCGTCGAGGAGGCGATACCGGCCGGCGCCGCGGTCGGCGAGCGGTACCCGGCGGCGCAGATGGCCCACTTGGACAGCGAGCACTGAGCGGGCGGTACGGTCGTACACATGCCTCCCGCCGCTGCCGAACCGCTGAACCCCGAGCGCATCCTCGAAACGACCGAGGAGGTGCTGCGCCGCTTCGGTCCCACCAAGGCGACCGTCGTGGACGTGGCCCGTGCCCTGGGCGTCAGCCACGGCAGTGTGTACCGGCACTTCCCGTCGAAGGCGGCGCTGCGCGAGGCCGTCACCGACCGCTGGCTCGCCAAGAGCGTCGTCCAGCTGGAGGAGATCGCCGCGGATCCGGCCGGCAGCGCGCCCTCCAAGCTGGAGGCGTGGCTGGAGGCGCTCTTCGAGGCCAAGCGCCGCAAGGCCGGCGCCGATCCGGAGCTGTTCGCCACCTACACCGTGCTGCTGGCCGAGAGCAGCGGCGTGGTCGACGCCCACCTGAGCCAGCTGATCTCCCAGCTGACCCGGATCATCGCCGAGGGCGTGGCGGACGGGTCGCTCGCCGCCGAGGACGTGCCGGCCGCCGCCCGCGCGGTCTTCGACGCCACGGGCCGCTTCCACGACCCCCAGTACGCGGGCGACTGGGTGTCCCCCACGATCGTCGCGGAGTTCGAGGCGGTCACCGCGCTGGTCGTCCGGGGGCTGCGGGCCTGATCCGGCCCCGCCCCGGACGGACCGGTGGCCCGGTGCGCCGTGCGCGCCGGGCCACCGGTTCTCCGCCGCTGCGGGCCTAGCAGCCGAGCAGGCGGCTGCCGAGGTAGCTCTGGATCTGGTCCAGGGAGACGCGCTCCTGCTTCATCGTGTCGCGCTCGCGCACGGTGACGGCGTTGTCGTCCAGGGTGTCGAAGTCGACGGTGACGCAGAACGGCGTACCGATCTCGTCCTGGCGGCGGTAGCGGCGGCCGATGGCGCCCGCGTCGTCGAACTCGATGTTCCAGTTCTTGCGCAGGTCGGCGGCGAGGCCCTTGGCCTTCGGCGTCAGCTGCGCGTTGCGGGACAGGGGCAGCACGGCGACCTTGATCGGGGCCAGGCGCGGGTCGAGGCGCATCACGGTGCGCTTCTCCATGACGCCCTTGGCGTTGGGGGCCTCGTCCTCGTTGTACGCGTCGAGCATGAAGGCGAGCATGGCGCGGTTCACACCGGCCGCCGGCTCGATGACGTACGGGGTGTAGCGCTCACCGGCCTCCTGGTCGAAGTAGGTGAGGTCCTGGCCGGAGGCGGCGGAGTGGGCCTTGAGGTCGAAGTCGGTGCGGTTGGCCACGCCTTCGAGCTCGGAGAACTCGTTGCCGCCGAAGTTGAAGCGGTACTCGATGTCAGCGGTGCGCTTCGAGTAGTGGGACAGCTTCTCCTTCGGGTGGTCGTACCAGCGGATGTTCTCCTCGCGGATGCCCAGGTCGCGGTACCAGTTCCACCGCTCGGCCATCCAGTACTCCTGCCACTGCTCGTCCTCGCCCGGCTTGACGAAGAACTCCATCTCCATCTGCTCGAACTCGCGCGTGCGGAAGATGAAGTTGCCCGGGGTGATCTCGTTGCGGAAGGACTTGCCCATCTGCGCGATGCCGAAGGGGGGCTTCTTGCGCGAAGTGGTCTGCACCTGGGCGAAGTTGGTGAAGATGCCCTGGGCGGTCTCGGGCCGCAGGTAGGCCTTGGAGCCGGTGTCCTGGGTCGGGCCGAGGTGGGTCTCCAGCATGCCGGAGAACTGCTTGGGCTCGGTGAACTGCCCCTTGACGCCGCAGTTGGGGCAGTTGACGTCGGCGAGGCCGTTCGCGGGCTGGCGGCCGTGCTTGGCCTCGTACGCCTCCTCCAGGTGGTCGGCGCGGTGGCGCTTGTGACAGGAGGTGCACTCGGTCAGCGGGTCCGAGAAGGTCGCGACGTGGCCGGAGGCCACCCAGACCTCGGGGGCCAGGATCACGGACGAGTCGATACCGACGATGTCCTCACGGCCGGTGACCATCGCCTTCCACCACTGGCGCTTGATGTTCTCCTTGAGCTCGACACCCAGCGGGCCGTAATCCCAGGCGGCCTTGGAGCCGCCGTAGATCTCACTGCACGGGAAAACGAAGCCACGGCGCTTGCTCAGGCTGACGATGGTGTCGATCTTGTCGGCGGCCACGGTGCTCTCTTCATTACGAGGACGAACGGCGAATGCCTCAGGTTACCGGCGCCCGCACCCCCCCTTTCAAATCGGATCCCTCCTCCCCGCCCTCCGCCCGGGCCCCTCACCTGGGTTTTTGACAATCGTTTCCATTTTTGATGAAAATGGATGTCATGAACGTACGACGCCTCATACCCACCGCCGCCCTCGCCGGCGCCGTAGCCCTCGGCGCCTCCGCCCTCACCGCCTGCTCCTCGGAAGCCGGTGCCGGGAGCGGCACGGACGGCACGCTCGACGTGACGGCGTCGTTCTATCCGCTGCAGTTCCTCGCCGAGCAGATCGGCCAGGGCCACGTGAAGGTCGACACCCTGACCAAGCCGGGTGTCGAGCCGCACGACCTGGAGATCACCCCCAAGCAGACCGCGCAGCTCACCGAGGCCGACGTGGTCCTCTACCTCAAGAGCCTGCAGCCCGCCGTCGACAAGGCCGTGGCCCAGTCCGGCGTGAAGAACGTCGTCGACGCGGCCGCCCTGACCCCGCTGGAGGTCCACGGCGGCCCCGGCCACGGCGAGGAGGGCCACGAGCACACCGACGGCGACGAGCACGCCCAGGACGGCGCGCACGCCGAGGGCGAGGCGCACGCCGAGGGCGACGGCCACGAGCACGGCGAGGCCGGCGAGGACCCGCACGTCTGGCTCGACCCCGCCAAGTTCGCGGAGGTCGCCAAGGGCGTCGGCGCGGCCCTGGAGAAGGCCGACCCGGAGCACGCGGCCGACTACCGGAAGAACACCGGCGACCTCGTCGCCAAGCTGACCGCGCTGGACACCGAGTTCAAGGACGGTCTGGCGAACACGGCCTCCAAGACCTTCATCACCACCCACTCCGCCTTCGGCTACCTCGCCGAGCGCTACGGCCTCGACCAGGAGGGCATCTCCGGCGTCGACCCCGAGTCCGAGCCGAGCCCGGCGCGGATGAAGGAGCTGCAGGCCGTCGCGAAGAAGGACAATGTCACCACGGTGTTCTTCGAGACACTGGCCAGCGACAAGACGGCCAAGACCCTCGCGCAGGACACCGGCCTGACGACCGACGTCCTCGACCCGCTTGAGGGAATCAGCGACAAGTCCCAGGGCGCTGACTACTTCGAGGTCATGCGCTCCAACCTGAAGAACCTCCAGAAGGCGCTCGGAGCCAAGTAATGACAGCAGCAGCAACGGAGGCGCGAGCCATGCAGTCCATGCCCCGACAGGCGGATGACCAGCCCGTCATATCCCTGCGCGGGGCCACGGCCTCGCTCGGCTCGCGTCCCGTGCTGCGCGGGATCGACCTCGCCGTCCACCGCGGCGAGGTCGTCGCGCTGCTCGGAGCGAACGGCTCCGGCAAGTCCACGGCCGTCCGTGCCGTCGTCGGCCAGGTCCCGCTGTCCGGGGGCGCGATCTCCCTCTTCGGAACGGACTTCAAGCGCTTCCGCGACTGGTCGCGCATCGGGTACGTCCCGCAGCGCACCACCGCCGCCAGCGGCGTCCCGGCCACCGTCCGCGAGGTCGTCTCGGCCGGCCGGCTGGCCCGCACCCGCTTCGGCATGCTGCGCAAGGCCGACCGGGCCGCCGTCGAGCGGGCGCTGGCCCTGGTCGACATGGACTCCTACGCCGACGCCTCGGTCAACGCGCTCTCCGGCGGCCAGCACCAGCGCGTCCTCATAGCCCGGGCGCTCGCCGTCGAGCCCGAGCTGCTGATCATGGACGAGCCGATGGCCGGCGTGGACCTCGCCAACCAGGAGGTCCTGGCCAACGCGCTGCGCCGCCAGGTCGAGGCCGGCGCGACCGTCCTGCTCGTCCTGCACGAGCTGGGCCCGCTGGAACCGCTCATCGACCGGGCCGTGGTCCTGCGCGACGGCTGCGTCACGCACGACGGCCCGCCCCCGGAGGCCCTGGGACAGCACGCCCTGCCCGGCCACGACCACGTACACCCCCACGCGGCGCACGACGCCGAACCCCTGCGGACGGGACTGCTGAGCTGATGGGCCTCCTCGACTACCCCTTCATGGTGCGGGCGCTGATCGCCGCCGCGCTGGTGGGCATCACCGCACCCGCGATCGGCACGTACCTCGTGCAGCGCCGCCAGGCGGTCATGGGCGACGGCCTCGGCCACGTCGCGATGACCGGTGTGGCCCTCGGTTTCGTGCTCCAGACCAGCCCCGTGTGGATGGCCACCCTGGTGGCGGTCCTCGGGGCCGTCGGCATGGAGCTGATCCGCTCCCGCGGCAGGACCAGCGGCGACGTCGCCCTGGCGATGCTGTTCTACGGCGGCCTGGCCGGCGGCGTGATGATCATCAACGTGGGTGGCGGCTCCACCGCCAACCTGCTCGGCTCGATGTTCGGCTCGATCACCACCGTCGCCTCCGAGGACGTCACCGCGATGGCGATCCTCGCCGCGTTCGTCCTCGCCGTCACCATCGGCCTGCGCCGCCAGCTCTTCGCCGTCTGCCAGGACGAGGAGTTCGCCCGGGTCACCGGTCTCCCGGTGCGCGCCCTGAACCTGCTGATCGCCGTCACCGCCGCCGTCACGGTCACCGTCGCGATGCGCATCGTGGGCCTGCTGCTCGTCAGCGCCATGATGGTGATCCCCGTGGCGGCCGCCCAGCGGCTCACCCGCGGCTTCGCCGCCACCCTGGGCCTCGCCGTCGCGATCAGCCTCGCCGTCTCGCTGACCGGCACCGCCACCACGTACTACGTCGACGCGCCGTCCGGCGCCATGATCGTACTGCTGGCGATCGGCGTCTTCGTCGTGCTGACGGCCCTGTCCGCACCGCTGTCCCGGCGCCGGGCGAGGGACGCCCGGGCGAACGAGGAGGTCTGTACCGGCGACGACGTGAAGGTCTAGCCGGGGCGGTCTCCTGGCACAATGGGCCGAGGCCGATACGAGGAGGAACCGGTGGCGACTGCGCCTGGCGAGATGAATACCGCGCCAGTACGAGGACGGTCCACCCGGCAGCGGGCCGCCGTGGCGGCTGCGCTGGACGAGGTGGACGAGTTCCGCAGCGCCCAGGAGCTCCACGACATGCTCAAGCACCGTGGCGATTCCGTGGGCCTGACCACCGTCTACCGCACCCTCCAGTCGCTCGCCGACGCCGGCGAGGTCGACGTCCTGCGGACCAGCGACGGCGAGTCCGTGTACCGCCGCTGCTCCACCGGCGACCACCACCACCACCTGGTCTGCCGCACGTGCGGCAAGGCCGTCGAGGTGGAGGGTCCGGCCGTGGAGAAGTGGGCGGAGTCGATCGCCGCCGAGCACGGCTACGTGAACGTCGCCCACACGGTGGAGATCTTCGGCACCTGCGCGGACTGCGCCGCCGCCGGCTGAGGACGGCCCGCACCCCCCGGTGGACCACGGCGAGGGCCGCGGGCTGTCGTCGCGCGCCCGCCGCGGCGCTGGCGTCGCGCGCCCGCCGCGGATCCCGGGACAGCCCCCTCCGGAGCCGGCCCGGGTCCCCGGAGGCGGGTCAGCCCGTCTGCCCCTCCGCCTGGTTCGGGACGGCGCCGCCGAAGCGGCGGTCGCGCTGGGCGTACTCCAGGCAGGCCGCCCAGAGGTTGCGCCGGTCGAAGTCCGGCCACAGCACGTCCTGGAAGACCATCTCCGCGTACGCGCTCTGCCAGAGCAGGTAGTTGGACGTGCGCTGCTCCCCGCTCGGACGCAGGAACAGGTCCACGTCGGGCATGTCCGGGTAGTACATGTACTTCGCGAACGTCTTCTCGTTCACCTTCGACGGGTCGAGCCGGCCCGCGGCCACGTCCCGGGCGATCGCCTGCGCCGCGTCCGCGATCTCGGCGCGGCCGCCGTAGTTGACGCAGAAGTACAGGGTCATCGCGTCGTTGTCGACGGTCTGCTCCTGGGCGACCTGGAGCTCCTGGACGACCGACTTCCACATCTTCGGCATGCGGCCGACCCAGCGGATCCGGATGCCCAGCTCGTTCATCTCGTCGCGCCGGCGCCGGATGACGTCGCGGTTGAAGTTCATCAGGAAGCGCACCTCGTCGGGCGAGCGCTTCCAGTTCTCCGTCGAGAAGGCGTACAGGGAGAGGTTCTTGACGCCCATCTCCAGGCAGCCCTTGAGCACGTCGAGCACGACGCCCTCGCCGACCTTGTGGCCCTCGGTGCGGGGCAGGCCCCGCTCCTTGGCCCAGCGGCCGTTGCCGTCCATGACGACCGCGACGTGGTTCGGGACGAGCTCGCCGGGGATCTTCGGCGGGCGCTCGCCGGACGGGTGCGGCTCGGGAACCTTGTACTCCCGGCGAGAGCGTCCCAGAATCCCGCGTCGTGCCATGTGCCCAGCTCCTATTTCTCGACGTATCGCAGGGAGCGTAGCCCGCGCTCCAGATGCCAGTGCAGATAGGCGGAGACCAGCCCGCTGCCCTCCCGCACGTGACGCGCCTCGCACGCGTCGGCGTGGCCCCAGTCGCCCGTCAGCAGTGCGCTGAGCAGGGCGAGGGCCTCCGACGAGGGTACGACGCTGCCGGGCACCCGGCAGTCGCCGCATACGACCCCGCCCGCGGCGACGGAGAAGTGCCGGTTCGGGCCGTGGATGCCGCACTTCGCGCAGTCCTCGAAACTGGGCGCGTAGCCGTTGACGGCGAGGGAGCGCAGCAGGAAGGCGTCGAGGATCAGATGCGGCGCGTGCTCGCCGCGCGAGAGCGTCCGCAGGCCTCCGACGAGCAGCAGGTACTGCTGCACGGAGGGCTCGCCCTCGTTCTCGGTGAACCGCTCGGCGGTCTCCAGCATGGCGGTGCCCGCGGTGTAGCGGGCGTAGTCGGTGACGATGCCGTTGCCGTACGGGGCGATGATCTCGGTCTGGGTGCAGAGCGGCAGGCTGCGGCCGACCAGCTCGCTGCCCCGGGAGAAGAACTGCACGTCGGCGTGGGAGAAAGGTTCCAGCCGGGCGCCGAACTTGGACTTGGTGCGGCGCACTCCCCGGGCGACGGCCCGGACGCGGCCGTGGCCCCGGGTCAGCAGCGTGATGATGCGGTCCGCCTCACCCAGCTTCTGGGTGCGCAGCACGATGCCGTCGTCGCGGAACAGACTCATGCGCCCATTGTCGCCTGTGCGGGGGCCGGCTCGGCGACAGTCCCGGGAGCGGGGCCCGGACAGCGGCAGCCCCCGCCCGGACGGGGGTCCGGGCGGGGGGCCGGGCGGGGGGCCGGGCGGGGGGCCGGGCGGGGGGCCGGGCGGGGGGCCGCCCCTTCCGGAGGGTCAGGGAGCCGGGGTGTGCGCTCCGTCCGCCTTTTCCACCGCGGGCGGTGCGCCCTTCTCCGCCACCTCGGGTGCCTCGTCCGCCACCTCGGGTGCCTCGTCCGCGGCGTCGGCCGGGGCCGCGACCTGGGCCGGCAGCTCGATCTTCGGTACCGCCCGGCTCTCCCCGGACAGGCCGTTGAAGATCAGGTTGAGGACGATGGCGGCCGTGGCGCCGAGGGTGACACCGCTGTTCAGGAGCGAGGAGAGGTCCGCGTCCATGTGCTGGGTGAAGAAGACCGGGACCGTCGCCGGGAGCAGGGCGAAGGCGAGGGAGACGCCCACGATCAGGGCGTTCTTCTCCTCCTTGAGGTCCACCTTGCCCAGGGTCTGGATACCGGCCAGGGCGACCATGCCGAACATGACGGTCGCGGCGCCGCCGAGGACCCCGTGCGGGACGGCGGCGACGATGGCGGCGGCCTTGGGCAGCAGCCCCAGGATGATCATGAAGACGCCGGCGGCGACCACCACGAACCGGCTCTTCACCTTCGTCATCCGCACCAGGCCGACGTTCTCGGCGAAGGCCACGTACGGGAAGGAGTTGAGGACTCCGCCGAGCGCGGTCGCGGCGCCGTCGGCACGCAGTGCGCGGGCCACTGTCTCGCTGTCGACCTCCTTGCCGACGATGTCGCCGACGGCGTAGGTGTCGCCGGTCGTCTCGACCATGGTGATCAGCATGACGATGAGCATCAGGACGATCGGGAACCACTGGAACTGCGGCATGCCGAAGTGGAACGGGGTGGTGACACCGACCCAGTCGGAGTTCTCGACGTTCCCGAACTGGGCGTCCCCGAGGAGGAAGGCGACCAGGGTGCCGCCGACCAGGCCCAGCAGGATGGAGATGCTGGAGAGGAAGGGCCTGCCGATCTTCATCAGGACGAGGATGAAGAGCATCGTGCCGCCGGCGTAGGCGAAGTGCTTCGGGTCGCCGAAGTCGGGGCTGCCCAGGCCGCCGGCCGCGTCGTTGAGGCCGACCGGGATCAGGACGATGCCCAGTACGGTGATCACGGTGCCGGTGACGACCGGCGGGAACAGCCGCATGACCGTGCGGAACGCCTTGGCGGGCAGCCAGGCGAACGCGAAGGTCGCGATGCCGGCCGTGATGACCGCGCCGTAGATGACCAGCAGGGCGGCCGTACCGCCCCCGGCGCCGAGGCCGAGGCCGATCATCGGGGACACCGCGGTGAAGGTCACGCCCTGGATCAGGGGCAGTCGCGCCCCGATCCGGCCGATGCCCCAGGCCTGGATGATCGAGGCGATACCGCAGGTGAAGAGGTCCGCGTTGATCAGGTAGACGAGCTGTTCGGGGCTCAGCTTGAGCGCGTTGCCGACGATGATCGGGACGATCACCGCGCCGGCGTAGAAGGCGAGTACGTGCTGGAAGCCGTACAGCGCGAGCTTGGGGAGGGGGAGCACCTCGTCGACCGGGTGCGTGCTCCGCTCTCCGCTGGAGGAGAGCCGGGCGGCGACACGTGCCATCTCTGCCTTGCCCTTCAATGAGGTAGGTGAGTGGGAGAGATCTGTGGAGCCCCGGCCGGAGTGGGTCGCTAACCCGTTGGTCCGCAGGGGTGGTCCGGTTACACGGGGATCGAAGCCTCGCCGTGTTACCGGCGGCGTCTCGTCGTGTGACCGGAATTGAACGCCTGTGGGGGGCCTCACAGATATCGTCGACTTCTACAAATTGTTGACGCGCGGGCGGGCGTGATCTGTAGGTTTCTCCAGTGGTGCGCTCCGGGCCGCAGGCGTATGGCCGCTGCCGCCTCTGCGCCGCCGGCGGAGGTGCTCAAACGGAGGCCACAGGGGCGTCGACCTGCGGAGATCCGGCATCACCGGTCGGAACACCACCCGCCCGTAGCCTCCACCGCACCCGTCCAAGGGGTGGATGGTCAGCGCTCGGAGCCACCGGCTCCGCACCCGCGCGGGGTCTGCGGAACGCCGGATTTCGGTCGTGCGAGGCCGGATCGTTACGTCCTACGGAGCTGTTCCGGCCGGTTTCGGTGACGGGCGGGGCGGCGGTGGCCCGAAGAGGTCGGGCGCGCGCCGCCCTCCCGGCCTACGGGGCCCGGACCGCCGACAGGAGCCGGGCCACTTCCTGCGCGTCGATCCGCAGCGCCGCGCCCACGATGGCGAGCACCTCGCGCTCCGCCGGGATGTACGGGCCGTCCGCGAGAGCGACCCGCGCGCCCCGCAGCAGGATCGACTCGCGCCCCGGCCCGGCCAGGTGCGGGGCCAACGGCTCCAGCGCCTCGTGGAGCTCGATCGACAGGGCCGCGCCGCAGCACTCCGGGACGTCGTACAGCCCCAGCCGTCCCTCGTCGGCGGACAGCGCCTCCACGAGGGACTCCAGTTGCTCCTCGGTGCAGTCCTGGAAGCCGGCGGCCCGTACGGACCACACGGCGGCCTCCAGGGCGCTGCGCGAGGCCGTACCGCCCGCGGCGAGCACGGCCAGGGTCACGGTGTGCACCGCGTCGCGCAGCAGCGCCGTGAAGCGGGTGGCGGTGAGGTGGTCCATGACGTCCGTGCCGAAGCGCTCGCGGCAGCCCTGGCACTCGATGACGGGTCCGGCCTGCCCGCGCGGCAGCAGCGGCACGCCGAGGACGGTGAAGCGGCGGCGCCCGGTACGCCTGCGGTAGTTGCGGTCCCCACCGCAGGCGGGGCAGAAGAACTCCCCGTCGCCCACGGTGCTCCAGGCGGTACGGGTGCCCCAGACCGTCAGCTTCCGGCCGTCCCCACCCCGAACTGGCAGCACGTCGCACCTCCGTCACCTTCCGGCGGCACCGCCGGGTGGGCGTGATGTTAGCCACATCGGTGAGCATGCGTCAGCCGTGCGGCAGGACAACCTCTGCCGCGACCCGGACTTGGCCGGTCTGCGCCCCCGCCCGCGGCCGCTCTCCCAGGGGGCCGCCACATGCTCGGCGGGTGGCGCCCGGCCGCGGTGGTCCCTCTTTCGGATGTACGGCGGACCGGCCCCCGGGGAGCGGGCCGGGTGACGGCGGCCGGCGGCCGTTCCCGGCCCGGTGACGCGCGTGGGCCCCGCCCCACCGGGGGGGGGGCGGGGGCCACGCCGGCGGCCGCCGGGACCCCCCGCCGGGGCGGCCGGGAGCCCCCCCCGCCGTT
>NZ_JBHXRU010000081.1:0-29717 GCF_042716255.1 Streptomyces sp. NPDC058662
CCCCCCCCCCCGGGGGGGGGGGGGCCCCGCGCTGGGGGTCATCGGAAGGGGTCCGTTCAGGCCGCGGCCCAGGACGGCGCGTCGCGGCTAGTTGATGTTCCTCTCCACGGTTTCCATCACGAAGCCGTTGTTCTGGCCGTCGTAGATCGTGTTCGGGTGGAGGGTGTTCTCCAGCAGAGGCGCGAGCCCGAGCAGGCCATGGCCCTGGTGGTACTCCTCCGGGTATTCGCCGTCCTCACTGCCCACGCCGGTCTGTTCGACGCTGGTGACCTGGATGTTGTCCGCGCTGGTGTTGCCCTCCGAGAGAACGGACACCGGGACGCGCTTGACGTTGACGAGGTTCAGGACGTCGGTAGCATGCGCCGGCGCGGTGGCGGCCACCAGAGCGCCGCTCGCGGCGGCCACGGCGAGGATGCCGGAAGTGATCTTCATAGACTGCGTAACGACCGGTTCGTATGCCCGTCACCCAACACCCGCTGGACCAGCACGCCCGCTGCGGGGGACTCAGCCGGCGGCCGCGACCGGCCCGGCCCCGAACCCCGGTACGTCCCGCGCCGATACATCCAGACGCAGCCGCTTGAAGCGGAGCGGGTGGCGGTAGACGCCGCCGTGGTCGATGGAGCGGTCGGCGCTGACCTCGGCGACCAGGGTGGGGTGGACGAGGGTGGTGTCGAGGACGTCGCGGCTTCCCCAGGTCGCCGAGAAGCGCACGCCCTCCCACGGGTGCCCGGGCGCGGCCGCGGTGAGATGTTCGGCGACCTGCCGGGCGGCGTCCGGGCGCAGCGGTACGGTTCGGCCGACGGCGCGCAGTCGGCCGTCCTGGTCGTGGCGGCCGAGGACGAGGAGCTGCGGGCGGGTCAGGGTGCCGGCCGGCGCCGTACCGCCCGGCGGACCAGCCGGAGCCGGCGCCCTCGGCGGCGCAAGGACTCGGGGCTGGAGCAGCTGGCGCTGATCGGTCTGCTCGCCGTGGTGGCCCTGAGCCTGGTGATGGGGGTCCTGCGCTGGCTGGCCGCGCATCCCTGGATTGTGGTCCTCACGCTGCTGGCCGCGGCCGCCGCCGGGGCGGCCTGGTGGTGGCGCCGCAGTGAGGCGGCACGGTGGGAGCAGGTCAAGGCGCAGGGTCTGCGGTACGCGGTCGACCAGCTGGACCGTCTGCACCACCGGCAGTTGATGCGCCGCCGAAGCTAACAAACGCCTCCCTCACTCATCCGCATAGCCACGGCTGGCATCCCGGGCCGCTCGTCCATGAACCACGACCAGCTCGCCGACGCCCTCGCCCACTCCGGCCGCGGCCGGCGTAAGGCCTGACCGCCGCGTGGTGGGAGGTCCTGCACGGTCGTGGTCAGGCCACCGTGACGCGAAAGACGTACGGCTCGCCCGTACTGATCGCCTGCGCCTGTTCCCGCAGGTCCGCGTCCCTGAAGCCGAGCAGCGCCTCGTCGGCGGCCCGGCGGAGCAGCGGGAGGATCTCGGCGACGGGCCGCCCGCGGCGCTCTTCGGCGAGCTGGGCGAAGGCCCGCTGATAGGGGGCTCCGTACGTGCTCGCGCTGTCGGCCAGCAGCCGGTCAAGGTGCTTCCGCTCGATGCTGATCTCGCCCATGGCCCGCTCCTTCGCTCCTCCGGGGCCCCGTCCGGTCCGAAGCCTCGCCTTCGACGCTACGAGGCCGGTCTGACATCGACCCCCGACCCGACACGGGGCGCGTTCCGGCTGATGAGGTCCTGGAGGAGCTCGCGGGTGGGCGGCGGCATCAGGCCGTCGGTGGCCCTCCGCGGGCCGGCAGTACAGCGGGACGACGCGGGCATGGCCCGGCGGCCGCGGCTCGGGGGCTCGATTCGTCTGGCAGGCCTGACCCCCAACCGGTTCGAACGTCGATTCTCGGCCGGCCCACCGGACACACGGCGCTGGATGTTGGCCGCCCATCGACATGTACCGGGTCCCGTAGGTGCCGTATATCCGACAAATAGTCACTAGGGATGAATTTACCGCAAGATCCCTATCGGGCTTTGGCATGGTGCGGTGTCATATTCCTGTCAGATTGCCCCGTTCATCGCGTTGCACCCATCAGGCAGGGGAAGGCAGGAAAATGGGCAGGTTCAGGTACGGAATCAGGGCGTCAGCCATCGCGTTGGCCGCCTTGGGATCGCTCGCCGCCGCGGGAGGCACGGCTCACGCGGAAGCGGGCCAGGACACCATCACCATGCTGAAGCAGGAGAAGTCCCAGTGGTGCTGGGTCGCCTCCGGGCTGACCATCGCGAAGTTCCAGGGCTTCGGTTCCACACAAACGGACTTCTGCAACCGGGCCCAGCCCTCCTACGGCTGCAACAACCAGCCCGCCACCCTCGACGACATGGCCAGGGGCTGGAACAGCCTCGGCATGACCCGCACCGGATCGGGCCTGAGCAGCGCGGCCACGTTCAACCAGGTATACACCGACGTCAAGGCGGCCCGGCCAATCGGTGCCCGCATCGGGTGGACGTCCGGCGGCGGCCACATGAACGTGGTCTACGGCTTCGACACGTCGAACAGCACGATCGCAGTGGCCGACCCGTGGCCCGACACCACCACGTACACCTGGTGGAACTACAACGACTACGTGAGCAACAGCTCGTCCAAGTGGACCCACTCCCGCATCGGTATCTCCCGCTAAGGCAGGCGACATGCGCGACACCAGCGACACCAGCGACACCCGAATGTCCAGCACGCGGGCGGCCTCTCGCTCCTCCCGCCTGTCCCTCGTCATCGCACTGAGTGCATCCGCCCTGCTGTCCGTCCTCGGACCGGCCCATGCGGCCCCGGCCAAGGATCCCCTCCCGGCTGACATCCCCGACTACCAGGCCGCCCTCGACGCGGTGAAGTCCACCGACGTCCGCGACGCCGTCTGCCGCTTTCTGCGTACTCCGGTTCCCACCGACGGCGTCGGCGGACCGGTGCAGACGATCCCCGAAACGGCCGAGCCGTGCCATGACCTGCCGGCCTTCACGATCAAGGACCCGCTGGCACGGAACGAGATCACCCCCGGGTTCGTCGCAGGCACCGCCCAGCCGCTGCCCACCGAGGCGATCAAGCTGACGCAGTTGGTGTCCTCGCTGAGCACGACCGTCAACGGCCGCAACGCCACCGTCATGCTTGCCCCCACCCAGGGCGGGGGCTGGCACCTGGCGGCCGTGAGGGACGGCGACAGTGATGCCACGTACGCCGGCAAGGCCACCGTGGGCACGCTGGTCTTCACCGAGCCGCAGATCCGCGGCTGGTACCAGCTCAAGCTCCTCACCGTCGAGCCGCTCAACGACCAGGCCCGGGAAGGACTGGGCGGCCGGTCGTCCGTGTCGCTCGGCGACTACCAGAAGCTGGTGAAGGCCCGCTACGCGGACAAGCTCCCGGGCTCGGAGTACGACTCCAAGGGCTACTCCAGCGGCTACAGCGCCCAGAGTGAAGCGGACGACGCCTCGCCCTCCACCCCGCTGCTTGCCGGCGGTGCCGGCACGGCACTCGCCCTCGCCGGCGCAGCCGCCGTGCTCCACCGGCGCCGGCGCGCAAGCACCCGCTGAGCCCGGCCTCGTACGCTCCGCCCCGGCAGCCGGCCGGGCGGAGCAAGGGAGCGTACGGCCGGACCGTGCGCAGGCGAAGTTCACGAGGGCGTCAGGCTCCACCGTTCTGTGGTGGAGCGGACGCGCGAGGCGCTCAACCGGGCCATCAAGGCCGTCAAGCCGGGCCGGCAGATCAACGTCATCGGCCGCGTCATCGAGTCGTACGCCAAGCCTGGGAGGGACCATGCCCCCACCCTCGTACCAGCCGGGATGCCGCGCACCAGGGGCGCCGCTGTACCGGTGGCCGTCTTTGGCAACGCAGGCCACCACGTGGGTGCCGACGCGCCCGTCCACCACTCGCGCCGCCTGTCGACCGAGACGAAGGCCGCTTTCGCGACCACCGAGTTCTTCGCCTATATCGCTGCGGTCGTCGCCGTACTCATCGCCTCCATGGTCGTAGGAAACGAAGACGGCCACGGCGACTACTTCCGGGCCGACCAGGCATGGCTCTACATCGTGATCCTCACCGTCGGCTACATGATCAGCCGAGGACTGGCCAAGTCCGGCAGCCGCGACCCCTGCGACGAGTCCCGCTGACCCCCGTCTTCCGCGCGGTCTTGCGGACCGCCGGAGTCCGCTGACGAAGGTGTTCACGCGTCGGTGGCGTGGTCGAACAGGGCCCTGAGGGGCCACGGCCGGACGCGCGAGACCAACGGTCACCCTCGTGGTGAGGTCCTCTTGCCCGGACCGGCGACCGCCAAGGTCCACGCGCTGGAGACCGCCATGGCGGCGCAGGAAGCGTCCATGGCCGGCGTGCAGGCCACCCAGGCCGCGGCCCAGGCCGGGATGACCTCGATCTTCGCGGCTACGCAGAGCGGGACGTGGGCGGTGATGGGTGCCGGCAGTGCCGCGCTGCTGGTCGGGATCTTCCTCGGTATGGCCATCGCCAAGGGTTGAGGGCCCGTTCCCGTCCTACCGGGAACCGCCCCTCTGGCTTCGCGCCACCCCCGTCGGACCTTGATCCGGCGGGGGTGGCTCACTGCGAGGGACTGGTGTCCCGCAAGGCCTCAGAATCTGTCTCGCACCATGAGCCTTTCCCCCCGGGCGGGAGGGCGTCGACCGCACCGTGCAGGAATCACCCATGTGCGAGTACGGATGGACGGCCCGACACAGGACCAACGCTCCCTGTCCGTTCGCCGTAGCTGTTGCACGGGAGCAAGGCCGGCTTCGCCGCCTGAAGGCCGACGGCACCTCCCAGGCAGGCGAGGGATCGCCCGGTACAGCGACGCCGGCTGCTGCCGTAGGGTCACTCGTTCAGGGGACCGACCACCCGAGGCGTCCCCGGCACGGAAGTCGGGAGCAAGCGATGTCGGCCTACGTTCCTGCAACCGC
This sequence comes from Streptomyces sp. NPDC058662, assembly GCF_042716255.1. Classification (NCBI taxonomy): domain Bacteria; kingdom Bacillati; phylum Actinomycetota; class Actinomycetes; order Kitasatosporales; family Streptomycetaceae; genus Streptomyces; species Streptomyces sp. NPDC058662. The sequence goes on from NZ_JBHXRU010000081.1 coordinate 4,921, forward strand.
GCCCGGTGGTGAAAGCCCGCGTCTGAAGAGCGCGCCGACAGCCACCGCAGAGGCGTCCAGGATGGCGGCGGTGCGCCGCTACGACATCCTGGACACCCCGCCGGACGGCGCCTTCGACCGGGTGGCGGCCCTGGCCGCGCGGCTGTTCGACGTCCCCGTGGCGAGCGTGACAATCGTCGACACCGATCGGATCTGGTTCAAAGCGGCCCACGGCCTGGACGGAGTCACCCAGATCGGCCGGGACCCGGGCCTGTGCGGCTCCGCGATCCTGCGCCACGACGCGCTGGTGATCCCCGACACCCTCACCGACCCGGTCGCCCGTACCAACCCTCTGGTCGCCGGCCCCATGGGAGTGCGGTTCTACGCCGCGGCCCCGATCGTCACCGCCGACGGGCACCGCCTGGGCACCGTCAACATCCTCGACACCAAGCCGCGCCTGATCACCCAGGCGGACACCGCCACCCTGGCCGACCTCGCCGCGATGGTCATGGACTCCCTCGAACTGCGCCTGTCCGCCCTGCACCGGCTGCGCGAGGAACAGGAGCGCCGCAAGGAGCAGGAGGCGGCCCGTCATCAGGCCGAGCGGGACACCGCGGCGATCACCGCGTTCGCCTCCACCTTGCAGCGCACCCTGCTGCCGCCGTCCCTGCCCGCGGTGCCGGGACTGGAGCTGGCCTGCCACTACCAGACCGACTCCCCACGCGACGTCGGAGGCGACTTCTACGACGTCTTCCCGCTGGGCGGGGGGCGGTGGGCGTTCTTCCTCGGCGATGTCTGCGGCAAGGGCGCCGAAGCCGCCGCCGTGACCTCCCTGACCCGCTACACCCTGCGTGAGGCCGCTCAGCACCACAGCGATCCCATCGATGTGCTCGACGCCCTCAACAAGGCCCTGCTCCTCGATTCCTCGGTCGGCAGCCGCTTCTGCACCTGCGTCTTCGCCACCCTCGACCCCGACCCGGCGGGCGGGTACACCGTGGAGCTGGCCGGCGGCGGCCACCCACCGCTCTTCCACTTCAAGCCGCAGACCGGCGGCGGCATCCTGGTGGAGAGCGTGCGGCCCGTGGGCGGCATGCTGGTCGGCGCCCTGGAGCAGGCCCGCTTCACCTCCCGCACCCTGCACCTCGCTCCCGGCCAGGGCCTGCTGCTCTACACCGACGGGCTCACTGAAGCACGGCTGGCGGACGGGACCATGCTGGGCGAGGAGGGGGTGGCCGCCTTCCTCACCGCCACGGGTAAGTCCGCCGCCGGCGCTCTGGTGGAGGAGACGGTCGCCCTGCTCGCGGACCTGCCCCACGGCACGGGCGACGACGTCGCCCTGCTCGCCCTGTCCGTGCCGCTCACGGTGCCCGACGCACAGCCCGCGGCTGCGGTGACCACCCGCACTCTCGCCACCCCCGCATCCGGCAGCGACGCTTCCCGCACCGGTCAGGAGCACTGATCCCTCGTGACTGAAGACCTCGCACTCACCCTCCAGCACACCCACGGCCCTCTCGCCCTGGTCGGTGTCGCCGGCGCGATCGACATGGCCTGCGCCCCCGCTCTGCGCTCCGGAGCCCTGAACGTCATCGCCCAGGGCCACCCGCGCCTGATCCTGGACCTGGCAGCGGTGACCTTCTGCGACTCCTCCGGCTTCAGCGCCCTCATCGGCATCATGCGCTGCGCGCAGGACGCCGGCGGCTCCCTCACCCTGGCCGCAGTCCCCGACCGGCTCGCCCGGATGCTCGACCTCACCGGCATCAGCACGCTGATGCCCTCCTACCCCACCGCCGCCGACGCCCTGGTCGCGCACACCCCGGCCGTACCCTGAACTGCGCGCGCCCGCATCCCGGCTTCGGGTGATGGCAGTCCACCAGTGGACCCCCTGGGCGCCGCCGACGGCCGGAGACGGACCGCACGCGGTGTCCGCTTGAGCGGCGGGTTCGACGTCGATTCCGTCCATGTTCTGCGCGAGGTCCTGGACGCGACCGACGACACGGCGGTGATCGTGGACTGCACCCACGTGGTCTTCGCCGATCCCTCGCTCCTGTATGCCCTCCCTTGGGCGCCTGCGGCACGTCATCGCCCAAGTCGGCGAGGACACGCTCAAGGAACTTCTGAGCATGCTCGGCCTGCGCAACAGACGCGCGGTCACGATGGTGCAGTCTCCGTGGCTGACGAGTAGGTTCCGGTCCCGTCACCTTCGCCACGGGCGGGTGGAGACAGCGGTCCGGCCTCCCCTGGAGGTGGGGGGAGACCGGACCGCTCAGGACGGGTGCCCTGCGGCTGCGCAGAGGATCACGTGTTCTGCGGGCTCCGACAGCGTGGCGGCTGCTCGCAGGTCAGAGGCCTGTGCGGTTCAGTGCTTGCCGTGGTGGTCGGCCTTGTGGTGGTCGTTCTTTTCGCTGCCGCCGTTGTTGATGCAGGTGTTGCCGAAGGCGGGGTTGAGAAGGCCGATGACGTTGATGGTGTTGCCGCAGACGTTGATCGGGACGTGGACGGGCACCTGGAGGACGTTGCCGGACAGGACGCCGGGGGAACCGATGGCGGCGCCTTCGGCCGTGGCGTCCGCGGCGGCTACGCCGGCGCTGCCGGTAAGGACAGCAGCGGCTGCGGCGCTCACGGCTACGGCCCTTGCGATACGCGACATCGAGATCTCCTAAGGAAGTGCACCTGCCGCAGGAATTGCGGCATCGGGTCCCCTTCAACGGCACGGCCAAGGGGCCGGTTACGGGTATACGGCCGAAGCGGTGACCTGCGGCACTGTCAGGCCCCTTCTCGATTCGGCGCCGCAAACAGGAGATTGACCTCCGAGCGGACCCGGGTTCGCACTGGTGCAACTGCTGATCCCCAGTGGTACGGGGCTTGGCGGCACGGTGATCTCGAAGGTTCGGTCACCTCGCGTATGAGGGCCGAGAGACCGCACGCAACACTCGGCATGCGCGGGTGATGACGGCTTGTTTGCATGTCTTGCCTCGGCCCCCCGCCCCGTGCTCCCAGTACGCGAAGATCCTTGCAGAACGACGTGGAAACGAGGCAGATCGGGCGGCGATCCGGGTGCAAATGAAGGAGACCCGCAGCAGGCGGCGGAAAAGGGACTGATACCGGCTGCGCCACGAGCAGCCGCGGTGCTCGCCGAGTCCGCCTGAGACGCCGAAGGCCCCCGTCGCCGCCGATGCGTCACAGGGTGCTCCGCCCGGTGGCGGACGGAAGCTGTTTTCTGCTTCTGCCGCCACGGCCGCCGCCGGCCATCGACAAGCTGAAGCAGTGGCGCGGCCTTGCCACCCGCTGTGACGAGACACCACCGTTTGTCAGGCAGACCTTCATCTCTCAGAGACTCGGTCTTGGCAATCCGCGGCTGTGCCGTGGCCGGTGGCAGCGCTGGCGACGGCGGAGCCCGGGAGGGCGGCGGCCGTAAGCCGGGAACGCAGGCCGGACTGACGCAGCGCGCCCCGCAGGATCAGCCAGCCGAGGGCCCCGCCGAGGGTGTTGACCAGGAGGTCGTTGATGTCGGCGGCGCGCCCGTTGGAGAACAGGACGTAGCACGCAGTTGGGCCGTCTCGATGGCGAGGCTGTCGTACCGGCGGACGCGCCGGCCCCGATCGACCTGGCCCGCGTCCAGCGCCGCCGCCAGGCCGCGGTGACCGAGGCCGCAGCACTGCGCCGAGCCCGAGCCGAGAAAGCCGGCCGGGCGGTGGCCGTGCCGCAACGCCTGGAGCAGACGGCGTGACGGCCGATCCCGTCAAGGGCGGTGGGCAAGGACGTCGTCGATTGTCAACGGCATTGAGATGCCCAGGTGGGTGGCCGTTGGGTGTCCAGGCTGGTGGCCATCAGAAGCCCAGGCATGTGGCCAGTGTCCTCTGACACGTGATCTTGACCGATGGCCACGTGATATTGACCGATGCGATCGAACGCCAATTAGTACGGTCGGCCCATGGAAAATCCGCCAGAGAGCGTGGACCGCGAGATTACGTTCCGCAGCCACCGCCGTTTCCGTCAAGACAAGGCACGACCCCGTGCGTCCCGTGACGCCCACGCCAGCACGGCATCGACGAGCTCGTCCGCTGGGGCTCGATCAACCCGCTGCTCCGGTCGTTCCTCCTGGCCTGCGTTCACGCGAAGCTCAACATCGTCGAGGTAGAGCTCCTGGTCGAACTCCCGGGTCGCGATGCGCTCCCCCGGCGGGATCTCCCGGCCCAGGGCGCGAAGGAGACTGGTCTTGCCGGCGCCCATGTCGCCGACGACCAAGAGGACCTCTTCGTTGGCGGGCTGACGGCGCGGTGCGTCAGGTGCTGGGTGGAACGTCCCGTTCGAGAACGTTCCACCGGACCAGGTTGTTCGCCGGGCTTGACCTCGACCTTGGTTGCGGTTGTTGGGTAGGTGGTGGCGGCGATCGCAGCCACCACCTCAGCAGTCCGGTACGGAGAAGGGCACCATCATGACGAGCGACATTCTTGTAGTGGGGACGTTTTCGCCGGAGACCCAGGCCGCGGTGACCCGTGTGGTGAAGGGTCTGGAGAAGGCATTCAACACGAAAGACCCGGTCGCGCTCGGCGAGCAGTTCACCGAACATGCCTCCTGGACCAACGCGAGGGGCACGCGTCTTGACGGCAGGGAAGCGATCGCCGAGTTCAGCGCTCGGGCGATGAAGGGCTTCCTTCGCGACTCCTTTGCCCAGTACGACGTGGTCAAGATGTTGGAGATAGCGCCCGGTGTGATCGCGGTGAACGTGGCACAGACACCCACCGACAGCGCAGGCAACCCCGTCGACGGCCCACGGGGAGTGACGCTCTACGTGATCGCCAAGCAGGTGGACGGCTGGCACATCGCGGCCGGCCAGAACATGGCCGTCGACCCCCCGCCGGCTGGGTGACGCCCTGCCCTGATTCGGTTCTGCTGCCCGGAGCCGATGGCGCGTGAGAACCCGTCCGTGAACCCGCTGATCGGGGGGCTAGGGGTTGCGGGCGGGCGCTCAAACTTCGCGGTGACGGTCGAGCGTTCTCGCCGAACCTCGGGCGGGTCCGCGGCGCGACGCCCCCGTCTGGCGGGAGCAACTGAAGATTTTGAGACACGGTCTTCATTCCGGCAGCTGACCTGCACTACTGCCTTGACCCGTGGTGCGAGAACCCGCGACCCGAATCTCATCCCTGGCGCCCTGTGCGCACCTCTTTGGGCCGGGCGAGCGTGACGAGCACGTCGACCCGCACCTCGTCGCCGCCTGGGATCCGGATCTGCCGTGGCATCACCTTCACCGTCGCCTCATCCACCCGGACCACCTCCAACCCGGTCCCCCTCTCCATCACGTGCATCGGCTGATCCCCTGGCGGCCCGTCGCGTTCGCTCCCGTGTGACGTCGTGTCCGGCCCCCGCGCCGTGCGGAAGAGGCGGACCCCCGCTCCGGCGGGCGGGTCGGAGCGGGGGTCGGCGCGGTCGAGCCGGCGGCGGTCAGCCGATCTTCGCGTGCTGGACGTCGATGAGGTCGCCCGGGAACTTGGCGGCGTGGCCGGAGGTGTAGAAAGTGCCGAGGGTGTTGCCCCGGCGCACGGCCACCAGGTTGCCGGTGGACTTCTGACCGTCTCCCAGGTCCATGACCACGGAGTAGTGCACGGCCTCGTCGGCAGCGGTGATGCGGTCCGGGGTCACGCTGTCGAGCCTGGTCTTCTCGCCCTCGGCGGTCACCGTGTACCCGGTGGAGCACGCGGTGCCCGCGGCCTTGACGGAGGCGAAGGCCTCCTCGGCGCCCTTGCCGTCGTACGAGGCGACGGTGATCAGGGTCTGGTCCCCGCCGAGCGCCTCCAGGCCTGCTTTGAGCTTCTCCTCGGCGGAGGCCCCCGCGGCGGGCTCCGCCGGCTTGGCCTTGGCGGCGGTCCGACCGATACCGGTGGGCGCGCCGATCTTCTGGGCCGACTGGATCCGAGCGAGCGGCTCGCAGACGGCGTTGTCGACCCCGATCGGGACCGCGGCTGCCTTGGCGGCTCCCTCGGCCAGCACCACGTGGAACTTCAGGTCGGCCTGGGTGACGACCAGCGCCGCCACCTCGGCGTCCGACTTCCCCTTCGCGGGCGAGGCGGCCGACGGCGCCGCGGCGCCCGGGGACGGCTTGGTGCCGGCCTTGTCATCGGCCCCGCCCGAGCTGCAGGCCGTGGCGGCCAGGGCCAGGGACACGGCGGAAGCGGACGTGACGGCATGCCGGACGAAGGTGTTGCGCACGGTGTTCCCCCACAGGAAGATCGGATCGCGGCCCGCCCCGCACCCGAACGGGCACACGGGCAGGCACTGCGGTGATCGATACCGTACGAGGTCCCGGCGGCCCGGCCGCACGGCGTGGACGCCGGCCCCGCGCATCGTGATCCACTCGATACCGGCGCAGCGTCCCTGCCCGGCAGCGTCGACGGCCACGCCCGCCGTACCGGCCAGCCAGGACCGACAGTGCGAAGTCCGCCTGCACCAGACCGAGGTGGCCCCGCCCGTCACGCGGCCGCCGACGCGGGCGTGGTGGCGGGAGCGGGCCGCCGCCGGGGGGACCCGGATGCGGGACGCGGGCGCGGGCGGTGGGGAGGGCGGAACGAGCCGCTCGGCGCCCAGCTGTCCTGGGTGGCCAGGGTGGTGTGTGCGAGGTCTATGGCGCGCGGTTCGGCGCGGGTGGCGAATGGCAGGACGGTGAGACCCGCCGCGGTGGCGAGTCCCGTGGTGACCAGGGCGTTGCGGCGGCGGGCGGAGAGGCCGCGGCGTGCGAAAGGGGGCGGGGACGGTGTTCCTTGTGCGGAGATGGGGCGGAGTACTGCTCTGTCGGCTCTTGGTTGCCGCTGCGCACGACGGCGTGCCGGGCGAGGCGAGAAGGCCGTGCGATCTGCGCACGCCGCTCGGGCTGAGCGCGACCGCCAGGTGGAACCGGTCCGGGCGGCGGAGGACTTTCTCGCGCCGCTCGGCAACCTTCCGGCCTGCGGGTGGCAACTGGCTGCTGTACACCGACCAGCCGTCTCCGAGGACAGTGAGCAATGCACACCACTCAGCACAAGGCTCGGCACCGCAGGCGCAGGCTCGGCCTGACAGTCGGCGTTCCGTTGGCAACGGCCACCGCGGTGGCCGTGTCCTACGGCGGGGCCTTCGGCGCGTTCGGCGAGGACGCCCGGCCGGAGGCCGCAGCGGCCTCCTCCGCCCCGGCGTGGGCCCGCGAGAGCGCGGACGGCTTCGCCTCGGTCAATGCGCTGGGACAAAACGGCACCTATGGCGGGCGGGACGGCGCGATCGTCACCGTGAAGACCCTCGCCGACCTGGAGAAGTACGCGACCGCCTCGCAGCCCTATGTGATCGTCGTGGCGGGGACGATCACCATGACCCCCAAGGGCCGGGAGATCAAGGTCGCTTCGGACAAGACGATCGTGGGTGCGGGCACGTCGGGGCAGATCGTCGGCGGCGGGTTCTTCCTGGGCCAGGGCGTGCACAATGTGATCATCCGGAACCTGACGATCCGTGATTCCTACGCCGGCACGTGGAACGACAAGGACCACGACTGGGACGCCATTCAGATGGACGGCGCCCACCACGTCTGGATCGACCACAACAATCTGCGGAACATGGCCGACGGACTGATCGACAGCCGCAAGGACACCACGTATCTGACGGTGTCCTGGAACCAGCTGAAGAACGGCAACAAGGCCTTCGGCATCGGCTGGACCGACCGTGTCACCGCCGACATCACGATCCACCACAACTGGTTCCACGAGACGGAACAACGCAATCCGTCCACCGACAACGTGGCGCACGCACACCTCTACAACAACTTCCTGCAGGACGATCCGGACTCGTCCATCACCTCCTCCTACGGTAACTACGCGCGCGGAGGGACGCGGATGGTGCTGGAGAACAGCTACTTCGAAGGGGTCAACAACCCGGTCATCAAGGACGGTACGGCCGCCCTCGTACAGCGCGGCAATGTCTTCGTGAACACCACCGGCCGCAACGAGAGCGGCGGCACGGCCTTCGAACCCACGACGTACTACCGGTACACACTCGATGCCGCCGCCGACGTCCCCTCGAAGGTGAAGTCCGGCGCCGGTCCCCGCTCCACCATCGGCAGGGCGGCCTCCGCGGCTGCGGCCACGACCACCCTCACCGTGGCGAAGGACGGCTCCGGCCAGTACAGGACCGTCCAAGCCGCCGTCGACGCCGTACCGGTGAACAACGCCTCACGGGTCGTCATCGCCGTCAAGCCCGGCACCTACCGGGAGACCGTCAAGGTCCCGTCGAACAAGCCGCACGTCACCCTCCAGGGCACCGGCGGCAGCCGCAAGGACACCGTCATCGTCCACGGCAACGCCTCCGGCACCCCCCGACCCGATGGAACGGGTACGTACGGCACGTCCGGCAGCGCGACCGTCGCGGTCGAAGCCGACGACTTCGAAGCGCGCAACCTCACCGTCTCCAACGACTTCGACGAGGAGGCCAACCGCAACGTCAGCGCGCAGGCGGTCGCGCTGCGCACCGCCGCGGACAGGGTTCTGCTCGACAGCGTGATCATCACCGGTGACCAGGACACCCTTCTGCTGGACACCGCCCGCGGGAAGCCCGGCCGGGTCTACGTCACGAACTCCTACGTCGTCGGTACCGTCGACTTCATCTTCGGCAGTGCCACCGCCGTGATCGACCGCTCGGTGATCACGCTCAAGAAGCGCTGGGACGGAACCTCGGGAGGCTGTGTCACCGCGCCCAGCACCCCCGCCGGCCGCAAGGGCTTCCTGATCACCCACAGCACGTTCAACGGCGATGTGACCGCGGGGAGTTTCGCCCTCGGCCGGCCGTGGCACGCGGGCGGCGACGCGTCCCTCGACCCGCAGACCACCGTGCGCAACTCCACGCTCGGCAGCGGCATCGGCGCCGCCCCCTGGTCCGACATGGGCGGCTTCTCCTGGAAGGACGACCGGTTCGCGGAGTACAAGAACACCGGTCCGGGCGCGGGCACGGCGAGCAGCAACCGCCCGCAGTTGTCGGACTCCCAGGCCGGCGGTCAGGAGGTCGACGACTGGCTGGGTGACTGGACCCCCGTCGGCTCCTAGTGCTGGATCAGGCAACGTTCGCCCTGTCGACGACGGCCCGGCCGGCAGCGGGCCGAGGGCGGAGGACGGCACAAGGACCCCGGTGGGGCTGAAGGTTGTCGGTCAGCTTGGCCAAGCTCCAGGTCGAGAACGGCAGAGCGTGCTCGGCCGGCCTGGACCTGGCGATCTTCTTGATCTCGCGCCGCTCGGGCAGGGTAAACGTCCTGGACCGACCGCCTTTGCACTTCGGGTAGAGACCTGGGAGATCCTTCGCGACTGCCGCCTCGAAGGAGAGGGGCCGCCCTGCCCTCGGCGTCGGGGCCCTGACGCGGGCCCTGCTGCCGTGTCCCATGGGGGATGCCGGCGGCAGGGCGCGCGGTGTGAGCGTGGCGGGTCCGGTCCGGGGGCCGGGGGCGGCTATTTCACCGAGCCGGCCATCACGCCCTGGACGAAGTGCCGTTGGAAGGCGAAGAAGACGATCAGCGGGACCACCAGGGACAGGAACGCCCCCGGTGCGAGGACGCCGATGTTGCTTCCGAACTGCCTCATCTGGGACTGCAGTGCCACTGTGAGGGGCTGGGACCCGCTGTCCGCGAAGAGCAGCGCCACGAGCATGTCGTTCCACACCCAGAGGAACTGGAAGATGGCCAGGCTCGCGAGGGCGGGACGGCCGAGCGGCAGGATGAGCCGGGAGAAGATCCGCCACTCGCTGCCACCGTCCATGCGGGCGGCCTCCAGCATTTCGCGCGGTATCTCGGCGAAGTAGTTGCGCAGCAGGAAGATGGCGAACGGCAGGCCGTAGGCGACGTGGAAGAGGACGACGCCCGCGATCGTGCCGAACAGTCCGACCGCACCGAAGAGTTTGGCCACGGGCAGCAGCCCGATCTGCACGGGTACGACCAGCAGTCCGACGACCACCAGGAAGAGGCCGTCCCGGCCGGGGAAGTCCAGCCATGCGAAGGCGTATCCGGCGAGTGCCGCGAGGGCGACCACCAGGACGGTGGTCGGTACGGAGATCAGGATGGTGTTCGCGAAGGCCGTCGCGATGCCGGAGTCCTTCAGCAGGGCGCTGTAGTTGTCGAGGGACAGCTGGGACGGGTCGGTGAGCGCGGTCCACCAGCCCTCGGAGGCGTTGTCCTGTTCGGAGCGCATCGAGGACAGGAACAGGCCCGCCAGTGGGGTGATCCAGACGAGGGCGACCAGGAGCAGCACGCCCTGGACGGCTGAGTTGCCCAGCAGGCGCGAGAGCCGGCTCCTGCGGTGGGGTCGGGGCGGGGAGGGGGCGGGAGCGGGCAGGGCGGCTGCGGCCCGTCGGGCCGGCGGGCATTCGATGGTGCTGTGGCGGCTCATGCTCCGCTCCTTCGGAAACGCCGGATGTTGAAGATCATCGCCGGTACGACCAGCAGGAGCAGGACCACGCTGAGCGCGCTGCCGAGCCCCTGGTCGTTGCCTCCGCCGAAGGAGACCAGCCACATGCGGGTGGCCAGTACGTTCGCCTCTTCCTGGACCGGTCCGGGCGCGATGATGTAGACGAGGTCGAAGACCTTCATCACATTGATCACCAGGGTCACGAAGACGACGGTGAGCACCGGTGCGAGCAGCGGGATGGTGATCTTGCGGAAGATCTGGCTCTCTGTGGCACCGTCCATCCGCGCGGCCTCCAGCGCGTCACGCGGGATGGCGGAGAGGCCGGCGCCGATCAGGACCATCGCGAAGCCGGTCCACACCCATAGGTAGGCGGCGATGATGGCCGGCGTCACCAGTGCGGGGCTGAGCCAGTTCACGCCCTGGTAGGGGGCGGCGAAGTTGTGCGTGGGGAGTTGGACGGTGTATTCGCCGTCGGCCAGGCCGGTGAGGCGGAACGACCCGTCGTCGGCCGTGGTGGCGGTCGCGGCCACCCGGCCGTCCTGTACGGCCTCGACGGTGAGGCCGGGCAGCCCCTTCTCTCCGGGGTCGACCGTGCCCGGCGTACCGGCGCCGCCGGGGGCGAAGTCGAGGTAGACGGCGCCCGCGATGGAGTCGGCCCCGGCCACGGCGTCGGCTGCGGCCTTCGCTCCGGCGGGTATCGCGTCGGGTGTCACCCCGACGAGTCCGAGGTTGACGGAGCGGCCGGGGCGCAGGGTTTCCTCGGTGCTGTACGGGCCGCCGGCCCTGCCGGTCAGACCGTGGCCCTCCCGGGCGCGGGCTGTGGGGTAGGCGGCACGGTCGGCGAAGGTGTCGTGGACGCCGACGACGGCGGCGTTGAGCACGCCCCGGTCCGGGTCCTGTTCGTAGGCGAGTCGGAAGATGATGCCCGCCGCGAGGAAGGACACGGCCATCGGTAGGAAGAGCACCAGCTTGAACGCGGTGGCCCAGCGCACCTTCTCGGTGAGTACGGCGAGCATCAGCCCGAGGCCGGTCAGCAGGAGCGGGGCGACCACGACCCAGATGGTGCTGTTGCGGATGGCCTTGAGGGTGGCGGGGTCGTGGAGGATCGCCGTGTAGTTCCCGGCCCCGACGAAGCGTTCTCCGCCGGCGTCGAAGAAGCTGCGGCCTACGGAGAAGAGGACGGGGTAGACGACCAGGGCGCCGAGCAGCAGCAGGGCCGGCAGGACGAACATGATGGCGAGGCGGCGTTTTTTTCTCTGCGCCAGGCGCCGCGGGTTCGTCGCGGCGCGGGTGGTCAGGGCGTCGGCCATGGGGAGCGCCTCAGTTCCCGTAGGCCTTGGCGGCTTCGGCCTCAAGCTTCGCGGCCGTGCCCTGCGGGTTTGACGGGTCGCGCAGGAAGTCCTGGAGGAGCTTCCACTCGCCGGCGCCCTTGGTACCGCCGAACGCGGCCGGGGCCTGGTCCGACATGTCGAAGCGGATGGAGTTGCCCGCCTGGATGAGCGAGGTGGCGGTGCTGCGGGTGGTGTCGTCGCCGTACGAGGCGAAGTCGACCTCGTTGTTCGGGGACAGGAAGCCCCCGGCGCCGGTCCAGACCTCGGCTGCCTCGGCTCCGGACAGGAACTCGACCAGCTTCATGCCGGCCTTGTTGTTCTTCGCGTCCTTGAGGACGACGGCCGCGTCACCGCCGCTGACGACCGGTGCCCTGCCGCCGTCGACCGAGGGGAACGGGAAGAACTTGGCGTCCTGCCCGAGCTTCTTGCCGAACTGGCCCTTGGCGACGCCGCCGACGAAGTCGCCCTCGTAGACCATGCCCGCCTTGGGCTCGGGGCCGAAGACCTGGGCGACCGACGAGGGGAAGTCGGTGCTCAGCGCCGTCTGGGCGCCGCCGGCGACGAGCTGCTTGTCCTTGAACAGGTCCCCGAGGGTGGTCAGTGCCCGGACGACGCTTTCGTCGGTCCACTTGAGCTTGTGCTGGGCGAGCTGGTCGTACTTCTCCGGCCCGGCCTGGGAGAGGTAGATGTTCTCGAACCAGTCGGTGAGGGTCCAGCCGTCCTCTCCGGCTATCGCGAAAGCCGGGCGGCCGGAGTCGGCGAGGGTGCGGCCCGCCTTCAGCATGTCGGAGTAGCTCTTCGGCTCGCTGACGCCGGCCTGGGTGAAGGCCTCGGGGGCGTACCAGACGGTGGACTTGTGGGCGGCCTTGAAGTAGAGGCCGTAGTACGTGCCGTCGACCGTGCCGTAGTTCTTCCACACCGGGGCGAGGGTGGAGTCCGCCGTCTTGGCGGCCTGGTCGGAGAGGGGGAGGAGCCAGCCCTCCTTCACGAACTGCTGCAGCACGCCCACCTGGGGGACCATCACCACGTTGGGGGCGTTGCCGCCTTCGATCTTGCTTCCCACGAAGGTGGAGACGTTGTCGCCGGAGGGGACGAAGACCGTCTTGGCTCCGGTCTTCTTGGTGAAGGCGTCCAGGACCTTCTTGAAGTTCTCCTGCTCGCTGCCGGTCCAGACGCCCGCCACGGTCACGGTCTGGCCGCTGAGTTCGCCGCCGCTCGCGGGTCCGGTGGTGCCGCCGCATGCGGTGGCGCCGAGGGCGAGGGCGAGGGCCGCCGTCGCGGTGGCCGTGGTCCGTCGGGTCGTCTTGCTGAGTCGTCGCATCGTGAGGTCCTTTCGAGGAAGTCCGGGGCTACGGGGTGGGTCCCGGCTTCACGGGGAGGGGCTGTCGCGCGGGGTCGGGAACGTCAGGGCGGCGGGGCTGGAGGAGCGCGGGCCGGCATCGGGTTCGCCGGGGCCCGGGGGGCCGGGGCACTCGGCCGTCCACCAGGCGGCGGTCGCTGCGGGGAGCACGCCGTCGGGGCAGGGTCCGCTGGCGAGCAGCGGGGTCCCGGGGACGGGGGCGGGTACCGGCTCCGTGCCGAAGTTGACGGCGCAGACCAGGCCGTCGCCGCGGGCGATCGCCAGCACGTGGTCGGGGGCGTCCAGCCAGCGCAGGGTGCCGTCGCCGAGTTGCGGCAGGGTGCGTCGCAGCTGGAGACCGTCGCGGTAGAGGTGCCAGAAGGAACGGGTGTCGGCCAGGGCGCGGTCGGTGGCGTGCTCCGCGAACCACTCGGGCTGTGGAAGCCAGGGCTTGGCGGCGATCGCCTCCCGGCTGAAGCCGAACGGGGAGGCGTGCCCGGACCAGGGCAGTGGTACGCGGCAGCCGTCCCGCACGTGTTTGCGGCTGCCGGTGCGGCGGAAGATCGGGTCGGTGAGGACCTCGTCGGGCAGGTCCAGGACCTCGGGGAGGCCGAGCTCTTCGCCCTGGTAGACGTAGGCGGCGCCGGGCAGGGCGAGCATCAGGAGGGCGGCGGCGCGGGCGCGGGCGGCTCCGAGTCCGCTGCCTTCCACGCCGGGCTCGCCCGCGTAGCGGGTGACCGTGCGGACCTGGTCGTGGTTGTTGAGGACCCAGGTGACGGTGGAGCCGGTGCCGGCGATGTCGCGCATCGCCTCGGTGATGGTGGCACGGAAGGCGCCGGCGTCCCAGGGGGCGCTGAGCAGGTCGAAGAAGAACGCCTGGTGCAGTTCGTCGGGTCGGACGTACGCGGCGTGCTCGCGTGCGGTGGGTACGGACACCTCGCCGACCAGCAGCCGCTCGTGGCCGTCCCGGGCGGTGTACTCCTGGCAGACCGAGCGCCAGCGGCGCCACACGTCGTGGACCTCGGGCTGGTTCCAGGCCAGCTGGTTGACGGCGTCGCGGGCCCGTTCGTCGGCTCCGGGGTCGTCCGAGTCGGGCAGCTGGGGGTGCTTGAACAGTCCGGCGGCGACATCGATGCGGAAGCCGTCGACACCGCGGTCCAGCCAGAAGCGCAGCACCCGCTCGAAGTCGTCGCCCACGACGGGGTTGCGCCAGTTCAGGTCGGGCTGCTCGGGCGTGAAGAGGTGCAGGTACCACTCTCCGGGGGCGCCGTCGGGCTCGGTGGTCCGGCTCCAGGCGGGGCCTCCGAACATGGCGCGCCAGTTGTTGGGCGGCTCGTCCCCGTCGGGGCCGCGGCCGGGGGCGAAGTGGAAGCGGGAGCGCGCCGCGCTGCCCGGCCCCGCGGCGAGCGCGGCGCGGAACCACGGGTGCTCGTTGGAGCAGTGGTTCGGAACGATGTCGAGCAGCAGCTTGAGCCCGAGCCGGCGGGCGTCGGACACCAGCCGGTCGAACTCGGCGAGGTCGCCGTACACGGGGTCGACGCCGCAGTAGTCGGCGACGTCGTAGCCGTGGTCGTGCTGCGGTGACGGGTAGAAGGGGCTGAGCCAGATGCCGTCGACCCCGAGCTTGCGCAGGTAGGGAAGCCCGGCCCGTACGCCGGCCAGGTCACCGACACCGTCCCCGGTGCTGTCGAGGAAGCTGCGGACGTAGACCTGGTAGATCACCGCGTCGCGCCACCAGGGGTCGGTGGGGGTGGCGCTGCGGGAGGGGTGGCCGATGCCGGCCGGAAGGGTGCTGAGCATCTCGCGTCGACCTGTTTCTGCTGAATGCGAGAGCGCCCCAGATCGGTGCGCCGTCATGCATGCATGTTAAGTAGCGCTGACGGGAAGGTGTCAACGATGTGTCCAGAAACAGTGAAAAGTTGGGGTGATTTGCTCAAGAATGCCCGACCTATAAATCAAGGGCCCCTACTTAACATGTAAGTAGAGACCCTTGGAGGACGGAGCAAGAAGACGGAGAGGTGGGATCGAGCCGTGCGGGAGATCGGGCCTTGCGGCGGATCAGCCCCTGCGGGAGATCGTCCCGAGCTCGCGCGCGAGCCGCGCCGCCGCCTGCTCGGGCGTCTGGCGCAGAGCCATCACGTCCTGCGCCACCGCCTGTACGGCCAGGCTCACCTGGTCGTAGCGCGGACTCTTCGGGCGCGGCACCGCCGACAGCACGCTCTGCCGGAGCGTCGGCAGGTACGGATACGCGCGGATCAGCTCGGGGTCCTCGTACAGCGCGGCGCGCACCGGCGGCAGCGAGCCCTCGGTGAGCACCCGCCGCTGGACCCGTTCACTGGTGAGGTAGGAGATCAGATCGGCTGCCGACGCGGGATGCCGCGCACGGCTGCTCACCGCGAGGTTGGAGCCGCCCAGCACGCTGGTGCCGGGCCCGTCGGGTCCGGGCAGCGGCACGGCGCCGAACCGGCCCGCGACCTTCGACCCCTCGGCGCTCGCGTCGGCGTACACGTAGGGCCAGTTCCGCAGGAAGAGCAGCCGGCCGTCCTGGAACGCCTGCCGGGACTCCTCCTCCTTGTACCCGAGGGCCTCGCGGGGGATCCAGCCGTCCCGCACCCCGTCCGCGAGGAAGCGCAGTCCGGCGCGCGCCGCGTCGGAGTCCACGGTCACCCGGGCGCCGTCGTCGCGCAGGATCGAACCGCCCGCCGAGTGCACGGCCTCGGTGGCGTTGACGGTGAGGCCTTCGTACGGCAGGAACTGGCCCGCGTAGCCGTCCAGTCCGTACTTCGGCGCGAGGGTGCGCGCCTGGCGGACCAGCTCGGCCCAGGTGCGCGGCGGCTGCTCGCCCTCCCGGTCCAGGATGTCCTTGCGGTAGTAGAGCAGTCCGGCGTTCGTGACGTACGGAACCGCATACAGGCGCCCGTCGAAGGTCGCGGTGTCGACGACCGGCCGCAGGAAGGCGTCCAGGGGGAAGCGGTCCCGCTCCAGCGGGGAGATCCATCCGGCCGCCGCGAACTCGGAGGTCCAGGCGACGTCGATGTTCAGCACGTCGAACCGGTCGCGCCCCGATCGCAGTTCGCTGATCATCTGGGCCCGGGTCTCGTCGGCCGAGTCGGGCAGTTCCACGAGGGTGACGGGCTCGTCGGGGTGGTCGCGGTTCCAGTCGTCGAGCAGCGGGGAGAGGTAGTCGGTCAGGTCGCCCGCCGTCACGAGCGTCAGGGGGCCGCGCCCCTCAAAGGCCGCGCCCCCGCCCGCGTCGGCGCGGACGCCGAAACCGGCGTAGCCCGCCAGCACCACCGCCGCGACGAGGAGAGCTCTACCCGCGGCATGCATCCACCGCATAGATTCCTCCCAGTGCGCGCTCGGGCTGCGCCGCCGACCATCGGGGCCCATATATACCCGTTAGGCATGGGCGATACTAGACGCCCAGGCAGACAAGACGGACTCGGACGCCGATCGGTCCGGTGCCGGGTGAACAGTTGACTACGGAGCGGGAAGGAGGGGAGCGCGTTGCGGCTGGCGCTCCTTGCACTCCTCACCCGTAGCCCTGCGCACGGCTACGAGCTGAAGCAGGACCTTGAGAAGCTCCTGGGCGCCGCGTACCCTCAGCCCAACGTCGGCCAGATCTACGTCACCCTCGGCCGGCTGGAGAAGAGCGGCCTGATCGAGGGCGAGGACGTCGAGCAGTCGGGCCGGCCCAACAAGCGCACGTACAAGCTGACGGACGCCGGGCGCGAGGCCGTGCTGGCCTGGTTCGAGGACACCGCGGAGGAGCCCCGGGTACGGGACGAGTTCTTCATGAAGCTCGCGCTCGCCCCCCGGTCCGGTCTGGCCGACCCCGTCACGCTGATCAACAAGCAGCGGCGCCAGTACCTCAACACCATGCGGGACCTGTCGAAGCTGGCCGCAGCCGAGGACCGCGACAACAAGATCTCCCAACTGCTGATCGAGGGCGCCATGCTGCACCTGCAGGCCGACCTCGACTGGCTGGAACGCTGTCAGGAGGAGCTGGAATGAGCGACGACGCCACCACCGCTCCTGCGGTGCCCATTGTGCGCGCCGAGGGCCTGACCAAGACGCACTACGGCGAGGGCGCTCCGGTGCCCGCCGTGCGCGGGGTGGACCTGTCCGTCCAGCCGGGCGAGTTCGTCGCGGTCACCGGCCCGTCGGGAGCCGGCAAGTCCACGCTGCTGCATCTGATCGGCGGCCTCCAGCGGCCCGACAGCGGGAAGCTGTGGCTCGGCGGGGAACGGGTCGACGCCTACCGCGAGGCCCGCTGGGCGGTCCTCAGGCGCCGCAGCATCGGTGTTGTCTTCCAGTTCTTCAACCTGGTCTCCAACCTCACCGTCGCCGACAACGTCGAACTGCCCGCCCTGCTCGCCGGCGCCTCCCCGAAGGCCGCCCGCGACTCCCGCGCCGAGCTGCTCGCCGAACTGGGGCTGGAAGGCCGCGAACGGTCGATGCCCGGCGAGCTGTCGGGCGGCGAACAGCAGCGGGTCGCGCTCGCCCGCGCGCTGGTCAACCACCCCACGCTGCTGCTCGCCGACGAACCGGCCGGCAGTCTCGACAGCAAGGGCACCCGCGAGGTGCTGCGGCTGCTCTCCCGGTTCCACCAGCGCGGCCAGACGATCATGATGGTCACCCATGACGCCCGGATGGCCAGTGCCGCCGACCGCGTCATCAGCTTCTTCGACGGACGCATAGCCGACGACGCGCAGCTCGGCGGCGGGCGGCGCGGGCCGGGCGGCGGCGTCTCCGGCGTACTCGAACTCAAGGAGTGACCGTGCGGGCCACTCTGCGCTGGGCGCAGGCCGACTTCCGCGCACACCGCGGGGAAGCCCTCTTCGTCGTCCTGGCCAGCGCCGGGGTCATCGCCTCGCTCCTGCTGGCCGGTGCACTGTTCAGCTACGCCGCGAACCCCTGGCAGCGCGTTTTCAACCAGTCCCAGGGCGCACACATCTGGCTGCACACCCGGGGCGGGGCGGACATGGACGCCCTGTCCGGGGTGGACGGCGTCGCGGCCCTCTCCGGTCCGTACCGCACGGCGGCCACGACGGTCGAGTCCCGTGGCGCGCGGGTCGGGGTGACGCTGCGCGCGGCCGAGGCGGCGCCCCCGGAGGCGGGGCGGCCGCTCGTCATCGCGGGCGGCTGGCTCGCCCGGCCGGACGGGGGCGACCGGGACGGCAGCGTCGTACTGGAGGATTCGGTCGCGCGGGCGTTGTGGGCGGAGCCGGGCGACACGGTGCGCGTCACCGGACCGGACGGTGCCCCGCACGTGCTGCGGGTGGGCGGGGTCGCCGAGGTGGCCGAGCCCCGCTACCAGCCGGGTGGCGGACCCGGCATCGGCTGGGTGCTCCCCGGCACGCTCGACGAGATCGCCCGGGAAGACACCGGGCAGAGCGTGGGGCTGCGCCTGGAGGATCCGGGCGACACCGACTTCATCGTCCAGCGCGCGGTGACCGTACTCGGCGCCGACCGGGTGGCACAGGTCACCAAGTGGCAGCAGGCACGGGCCGAGGCGGGCGGCGACGACCGGCTCCTGGGAAAGATGTTCGCCGTCTTCGGGCTCGGTGCGCTGCTCGCGGCGGCGCTCGCCGCGTCGGGAGCGATCGGCGCCCGCGTCCGCGGCCAGCTCAGGGACATCGCCGTCCTCAAGGCCGTCGGCTTCACCCCCGGCCAGGTGACCCGCGGCTTCCTCGTACAGCACCTGGCCTTCGCGCTCCTCGGTGTGGCCCTCGGCACGGCGGCGATCGCCCTCCTCGGCGCGCGGATACCGGGGCGGATCGGTGAGGCGGCGGCGGTGTGGCAGGACCTCCCCGGGCACACCGCGCTGATGATCGGCATCCCCTGCGGCGCGGTACTGCTGATCGCCGCTGCCACCTGGCTCTCGGCCTGGCGGGCAGGACGGGTGCCGCCGGTTCCGGTGGCCCGGGCCGCGCTGCCGTCCGCCGCGCCGATGACCGCACTGGGCAGGCGGGCTCTCGGGATGCGGGTGCCTGCGGCCCTGGTCCTGGGGTGGCGGGCGGCGTTCGCGCGACGCGGCCGGACGCTCGTGCCGGTGGCCCGGCTCGCCCTGCCGCTGGTGCTCATCACCGTCGCGCTCGTCGCCTGGTCGACGCTGGACCAGTTCCGCAGCCGGCCCGCGCAGGTGGGACGCCCCGCCGCACTGACCGTACGGGCCGAGCAGCCCGCCGGGCCGTCGGACTCGGAGCTGGAGAAGACCCTCGCGACGGTCCCGGACATCGCCGCGGTCCATCCGGGCGCGGAGATGGCGGCGCTCGTTCCGGGGCAGACCGGCACCATCACGCTGCGCGGGCTGGGGACGGCTCGCCACCCGTATCCCTCGACCGTGGTGGAAGGGCGCGCGGTCGGCGGCCCGGACGAGGCGGTGGCCGGGCAGGGGCTGCTGGACCTCCTCGGAGTGCGGGTCGGCGACTGGGTACGGATGACCGTCGGCGGACGGCCGCAGATCCTGCACCTCGTCGGCCGCACCATCGAACCCGAGTCCGGCGGCCGGGTGATCACCACGACCCTCGACGCCCTGCGGGAACGCGATCCGCGGCTGCGCCCCGCCTACCACGCCCTGGTGCTCCGCGAGGGGGCGGACCCGCGGGCGGTGAGCGCAACGCTCGCCCTGGCGGCGGGCGGAACGCTGGAGATCAGGGAGACGCCCAATCCCGCCGACCGGCTGGAGCCGGCACGCGGGGTGATCGCCGCACTGATCGCGGTACTGGCACTGATCGGGCTGACCGAACTGCTCACGCTGATCAGCACGGGCGTACGCGACCGGGGCCGGGACCTGCTCGCGCTCAAGGCCATCGGGCTGACGCCCCGGCAGATCGGGGCGATGATCGTGACGGCCGCCGGTCTGACCGCGCTCGCCTCCGCGGTGGTGGGGACGGCGGTGGGTGCGCTTGCCGGCAGCTGGCTGGTGGACACGCAGGGCGCGTCGAGCGGGATCGGTGCGGGGATTGCCCGACTGCCCTCCCTGCCGGTGCTGGTGACGGTGGTCGTCGGAGCCGTACTGGGTGCGGTGGCGGCGGCGGCGCTGCCGGCGACACGTGCGGCGCGGCGGCGCCTGGCGGACTCGCTGAGCGAGACGCTCTGACCCCGAGGACAAGCGAGACGCTCTGACCCCGAGGACAGCCGCGACCCCAGGGGGCGAAGGCCGGCCGTTCCCGATCACCGGGACGAACTACCCGACGCGCGATGGCACCGGCACCGGCATCGGCACCGGCATCCGGGACTACGTGCACGTCTGGGACCCGATCGACGCGGACGGCCGCTCATACGACACCGGGCAGGTGTACGGCGCTGTCCGCCGGCTCGCCCCTCTCCTGACGCGGCCGTGCACGATCGTCGACGAGAGCACCGTGACCGTCGGCACCACCGTTCCGGTCACGGCTCTCGCCCAGTGCCTCGCCCCGGCCGGCCAGGACGTCGACGTCGACGTCGTGCGGAATCCCGAATTCTTGCGCGAGGGGCACGCGGTGCAGGACACGCCTCCCCCACCGCGCGGCGCCACCCCTCTGAGGGGGGCCGGTCAGATGCCGTTCCCCCTCACGCACAGCGGTTGGGTGCCCTTGATGTAACCGCTGCCGCCCCCCATGTCCTTCCAGAAGACCGCGCACCAGAGGTCACCGTGTGCACCGTCCTGGTATCCGGACCAGTCATGCGTGCGGTCCTTCCATTCCCCGTCCAAACTGTTCTTGATGGTGCCGCGCGGGCCATACAGCTCCCAGTGCCCCATGCCTGTCCTGGTGGAGGCGCGGACCTCCATCTTCACGACGTCGGCGTCGTACAAGTCCCCCTCGAAGCTCACGCACAACGTGTGGGTGACGAAAAGCGTGGTCGATTGGCAACTCGTCCGGTTCTGCGCTGCGTTCTCGGCGGCAGACGCGGAGGTGGAGGTGGAGGCGATACCCATCAGGACGATTCCCGCCGCCATTGCGGCGGCCATGCGCTTCATGCTGTCGGTCTTCCTTTCGGGGAGGGCGTTCGGAGTTGCCGGGCGGATGTGTGCCGGGCTCAGGTGATCACCGGGCTGCAGGCGGTGTCCATGAGGCCGCCCGCTTCGTAGAGGCTGGCGCAGACACGCGAGGCGTCGCGGGGCATCAGAACCGTGACCTCGAACGTGGCTTCCTCGGAGTGCCGCCTGCCGCCCCACGAGCGGTCCCTGCTGAACATCTCCCTGTTGTTGGCGTCCAAGACCCGGACGTGGATGCGCGGGTTGCCCACGCCCAAGGAGGAAACGAACTTCCCACCGATCGTGTTGAGGTACCTGGGCGACTGAGCGTCCCACGAGACGCTCAGGAGGCCTGTGCCCTTCTGGATCTGGGTGGAGCCCCCGCCCGTCGCGGCGGCCGCGGGCCCGGCGGACGCCATGGTGGCCAAAACGGCCCCCGCGCCGGCCAGGGCGAGACCGCGCCGGGTCAGCCGGGCCCTCCGATTGCGCTGCGGGTTCCGCTTCTCCGTGCTCTGCAAGGACATGCTGTGCCTTTCGGTATTCCGGTCAGGAAAAGGCCCGTCGGGAAATCCCTGTGCTCTGGGCTCGGTTGCAGCGTATGACTGACGGACGACCGCTCTCTATCCGCTTTCCGCCATCTGGCCCGCGCGTATCGGATCGCCGGTACGGCCCGGATCCGTCACACTCCGGCGGATGCACCCCTTTGACGGATAAACGGGCCCCGGGAATCCCGAGGGCCCGTTCCTGGAGCGGCCCTGAGTACGCTGGCTCAAACCGGCGGCGCTAGCGTCTTTCGGCGGTGCGCGACGGCACTTGCCCGTACGCCTCGCGGTAGTACACGGCGAACCTGCTCAGGTGGGTGAAGCCCCAGCGCGTCGCCGCCTCGGTGACTGTCCCGGATGCGGAACCGTCTGCGATGCGCAGCAGGTCCTGGTGCGCCCGGTCCAGCCGTACGCGCCGCAGGTACGCTGCCGGGGTGGTTCCGAGGTCGATCCGGAAGCGTTCCTGAAGGGTACGGGGGCTGACCCGCGCTGCCGCGGCCATGTCCGCGACTGACACCGGCTCACCCGCGTGTTGCTCGCAGTACGCCATGGCCCGTCGCAGGGCACGCGGCAGCGCCGGATGGGCATGCTCAGGCAGGGCGGCAGTGTGGTCGTGCGGTTGGAGGTCGACCAGTCCGTGCACGAGGACTTGTTCGAAGTGCGCGGCGGCCAGTGGTGATCGGGCCGCGAGGGGCGATGCGGCGAATTGCGCGAAGGCCCGCGCGGTCCCCAGCCACGCGGCCACGGCCGGGTCGCCGTCCGGGAGGGCTGGGGCGAAGCGCAGGGCGGTGGCGGGCGGTTCGCCGGTCTGTGTGGTGACAGCGTTGTCCACCGCCGCCTGCGGCAAGCACAGGATGAGGGTGTCCGCCCCAGCTGACAGGGACATTCCCAGGGTCATCCCGGGCCCAGCGATCGAGCACGGCGTGGTGATCTCGCGGCCCGCTATCCGGACCGCGCCCTCACCCGCGAGCGGGATATGGATGTTGTAGAAGTCGGGCAGCTCGCCCGCCGCGACCTCGACGGGGGCACCCCACCCCAGCTCGTAGAGCGCCAAGCCCTGTCGGTGCAGGCGACGGAAGCGGCCGGGCGCCTGCTGTCCCCGGCCGACACGCAGGCGGTGAGGCGAAAACTCCTCGGTCACCACCTCGTCCAGTGCCTCGACATCGTCCCCGTCGAACAGGATGTGCGGCCCGTCGGCCCCCGGTCTGCCCCGGCCGGCGTTTCGCGCTCCCTGTTCCCATAATTTCGCCCCACGCGTGCGTCCCCCGTACCTGCCTTGCATTTGGTCTCCCCCGAGATTCCGGCCGGTGATCCGCAGGTCACGCCACCGGCTTTCCGCCGCATGCCAAGGCTATCGAGGCCTGCAATGAGAAGCCCGGCAGCTACGCGCGTGTCTCGCTGTCGGCGTCCGAGCGAGCCTCGGCAGCGGCATTCGTGCGGACAGCACTTCCAACCTCGACGAACCGGAGCACGTGCTTGCCCCACTTCCCGCCCCCTCATGGCTGTCCGGGGCGGACTGCCGGATGGTGAGTACCGGACAGCATCCTGGCCGCGGCCCGGGAGAAGGATCTCCTGGCCGGCAGCGGGAAAGCACGGACCGACTCCACTCACGTGCTGTCCGCAGCCGCCGGTGACGACGGCACACAACTACTCTCAGGTCCCTCTTCGCGACGGACGTAACTGATCTCATCTGCGTGCCTTGCCCGAGGTCGCAGCCGCCCGAGCCGACGTCCTTCCGTTGTATCGAGATCGAATACAACCGCAGCCGACTCCGCAGGCATCGGTCGTGTACTCCTACGGGCGCCGCACTGTGCAGGGCCTCGCCTGGGACGGGGGCTGGCACGATCACGACGGCTACTGCAGTGGTCCGCCGGGCAACCCCTGAGCCGTGGCTTGGGATGGGGGCGATCAGCGAG
This sequence comes from Streptomyces sp. NPDC058662, assembly GCF_042716255.1. NCBI lineage: Bacteria > Bacillati > Actinomycetota > Actinomycetes > Kitasatosporales > Streptomycetaceae > Streptomyces > Streptomyces sp. NPDC058662. The sequence goes on from NZ_JBHXRU010000081.1 coordinate 28,391, forward strand.
CGGGTGTTCTGATTGCGCGGTCAGAACAGGGGTGAGACCCGCTCGGGGGGCCGGTGGGCCTTAGTGATCCGGCGGGTCATGGGGGTGATGGCCGCCCGGGTGATAAGGGGTTCGGAGTGCTGGACGAGGCGTTCGTAGTCGCGTGCGTGCCGGCGGGCCCGCATCATTCAGGACCAGGTCCGTTCCGGAGGAATCCTTGGGTCTGCTGAAGGCGCCCCAGGGGTACCTCTCCCCCGGGCGCCTTGCCCCGAAGCCGTGCCCGGATCAGCAACCGCATCCTGGTTCAGGTTCCATCGTGCCGGGCGGCATGCCTCCGAGTGCGTCGGGTGTCTCTCCGGCTCGGGGCTCCATGTTGGCGGGTGGCATACCGCCGAGTGAGTCGGCGTTGTCGTCAGCTTGGGGCTCCATCGCGCCCGGCGGCATGCCTCCGAATGTGCCGGATGTCTCTCCGGCTCGGGGCTCCATAATGGCGGGCGGCATACCGCCGAGGGAGTCGGCGTTGTCGTCAGCTTGGGGCTCCATCGCGCCCGGGGGCATGCCATTCTGCTCGCCGGCCAGGGCAGGGGTCGAAGGGTGAGTTCCGTTCGTCATCGTCATCACGCAGACCTGTCCTCCCGCTCAGCGCACACTTGTGTAGCGGTGAAATCGTGGGGCGTCTCCAGGATGTCCGTCTCCTACGCGGTCAAGCCTGCCTCTGGTGGAAGGCTGCGAAGTCGGTGCCGCGTGCGTAGATTTCCAGTCGGCCGTCCGCGTTCCGTCCGGTCGAGATGTTGCTGTTGGTGATGCCGCCACGAGACGCCCACCCCGACCAGCTGCTGTTCGGAGCGTTCTGCCATTGGTTATAGACCGCATTGTCGGTACCGCGGGCGAAAATCTCCATCCGGCCGTCCCTGTTGCGGTTTACGCCGATGGTGTCGTTGTTTATGGCGCCCCCCAGGGATTCCCATATCGACCAACTATTGCTGCTGTTCACTGCGTTCTGCCACTTGTGGAAGGCTGCGCCGTTCGTGCCGCGGGCGAAGATTTCTATGCGACCGTCCGCGTTGACGCCGGTCGCGATGTTGCTGGTGAGCCCGCCACCGAGGGGTTCCCATCTCGTCCAGTTGTTGCTGTTCGCCGTGATCTGCCATTTGTGGTAGGCCGCGTTGTCGGTGCCGCGGGCGAAGATCTCTATGCGGCCGTCCGCGTTACGTGCCGTGGCGATGTCAGTGGTGAGCGCGCCACCGAGGGGTTCCCATCTCGTCCAGTTGTTGCTGTTCGCCGTGATCTGCCATTTGTGGTAGGCCGCATTGTCGGTGCCGCGGGCAAAAATCTCTATGCGGCCGTC